>JAAURO010000240.1 GCA_012032215.1 Limnobacter sp. | reverse complement strand
CTGCCAGATGGTTCACAATGCCGTAGTGATCGGCATCTACTTGAAGCGGTGGGCTAAGTGCCCAATGCGATGCCAGGTAAGCGCTTTGCTCCTGGAACGCGACCTTTTCCTGACTGCCAAATGCCAGATGCACCGGAATGGTGGGTTTGGGCATAAGTGCCGGGCTTACCATGCGGGTACGTTTCTGATTCAGCTTGAGGTCTTGCTGAATGAACGGGGTGTGCACCAAAGGGCTTAAATCGTATACGCCGGACACCGCAACCACCGATTTAATAAGGTCTTGGGGCAAGTCTTCGGCCCACAGCGGCCAAAATGCCAGGGCACTCATGACCGCCAAATGGGCGCCCGAAGAGTGACCGCACGCGATTAACTGGTTTTTGTCGTAGCCGAAGCGATCGGCCTGGCGATATAGCCATTCAATGCCGCGCAGGGTTTGCCGCACAGAGTCTTCAATGGTGACGCGGGGAATAAGGCCGTGGTTGAGCAGGGCCACCGAGTAGCCGCGCGCCACATAGGGCTTTGCCAGAAAGGTGAAATCGTATTTGTCGAGCGAGCGCCAGAACCCGCCGTGAATGAAAATCAGCAGGGGCTTGCCCGGTTTACCAGGAATAACGTCCACGGTTTCTGATTCTGATTCGCCGAAAAACAGGTTCCAGTATCCGTCCAGATCGAACCGCGCATAGCGCGACTGTTCGGCCCAATCGGCAAAAATCTTGGGGAAGTCGCTGAGATAAGAGCGCACGTTGTACTGACTGTCCAGCCATTCGGGGTCAGGCTGACGTTCAGCAGTCTGGGCTTTGGTTTGGGCCATACGGATAAGTTCTGTGCACTGCAACACGGGTAAAAACAGCCCATCAATGTACCTGATAGCGCTAAAAATGTCCAGTTTTTCCAATGCCCTTACCGCAGGCGCAAGGTGAGCCGGTGCGGTTGGCTAAATCCTTTAGAATAGCAAACCAATGTGCTTCGTTGATCCTGTTCTAAGGCCACCAGTATGGAAATTACTTCACTTGACCTTGCCCGAATCCAGTTTGCTGCCAATGTCACTTTTCACATTCTGTTTCCAACACTTACCATTGGTTTGGGTTGGGTGTTGTTTTACTTGCGCTGGAAGCATGTGCGCACTGGCGAGTTGCGCTGGGAGCAGGCGCATTTTTTCTGGACCAAGGTGTTTGCCCTCACTTTCGCTTTGGGCGTGGTATCGGGCATTACCATGAGTTTTCAGTTTGGTACCAACTGGCCGGGCTTCATGGAAAAGGCGGGCAATATTGCCGGTCCATTGCTGGGTTACGAGGTGTTAACTGCGTTTTTTCTGGAAGCCACTTTTCTGGGGGTTATGCTGTTTGGCAAGCAAAGGGTGTCGCCCAGGGTTCACCTGCTTGCCACTTTTCTGGTGGCATTTGGCACCACGCTGAGTGCCTTCTGGATTTTGGCCTTGAACAGCTGGATGCAAACTCCCCAAGGTTTTGAAATACGCGATGGGGTTTTTCATGCCACCAGTTGGTTCGATGTAGTGTTTAATCCTTCTTTCCCTTACCGCTTGACGCACATGTTGCTTGCCAGTGCTCTTACCGTGGCTTTTGTTGTGGCTGGTGGCAGTGCCTTGCAGATACTCAGGCGCAAAGAGTTGGCGTTTACTCGGCCCATGCTGCGCCTGGGCATTGCGCTGGCTGCCGTGGTTATTCCGATACAGATTTTTGTTGGCGATCTGCATGGTTTGAACACCCTGGAGCACCAGCCGGCCAAGGTGGCTGCCATGGAGGGGGTGTGGAAAACCGAACAGGGTGCGCCGCTGGTTCTGTTTGCCTATCCGGATTCTGAAGCGAAAGAAAACCGTTTTGCGCTGCAAATTCCCTACCTGGCAAGCTGGATTCTAACCCACGACCCCCAAGGCGAAATCAAGGGGCTTAACGAGTTTGAGGGCAAGCACCCCCCTGTGGCCGCTGTGTTTTACAGCTTTAGGGCAATGGTGGGTGTGGGTATTCTGATGCTTTTGGTCAGTTGGGCTTCGGTGTATGTGTTTCGGCGCAAGGGGCCTGATCTTCTGCGCCTTGGGCATCGTGTGTTGCTGAAAGCGTTGTGTGCCATGATGTTCTCTGGCTGGGTGGCCACAGTGGCTGGTTGGTGGGTGACTGAAATTGGCCGTCAGCCCTATGTGATTTATGGTGTATTGAACACGGCCGATGTGGTTGCGGCACATCCGCCTCAAGTGCTGGTGTTAACGGTGGTGCTTTATTTGTTCATGTACCTGTTTTTGATTGTGTCCTATATCTGGGTGCTACATTACATGCTGTTGGGCAGTAATAAGGAGCGATAATATGACTTATGGAGAATTTTTACCCTTGCTGTTCATGGCCGTCATGGGGTTGGCTTTGCTGGTTTACGTGATTTTGGACGGCTACGATTTGGGGGTTGGCATTTTGTTGCCGTTTGCCAGCGATACCGAAAAAGACACCATGATTAATTCGATTGGCCCCTTCTGGGATGCCAATGAAACCTGGTTGGTTCTGGGGGTAGGGGTGTTGCTGGTGGCATTTCCCATGGCACACGGTGTGGTGCTTACTTCGGTTTATTTGCCTGTCACTTTCATGTTGCTTGGGCTTATTTTAAGGGGCGTTGCCTTTGACTTCCGGGTGAAGGTAGATGTTGCCTGGAAGCCTTTGTGGAACCGTTTGTTTTTTGCGGGTTCCTTGATAACGTCAATCAGTCAGGGCTGGATGCTGGGTAGTTACATTACAGGTTTTTCGGGGCATTGGTTGCAATTGCTGTTTAACCTGGGGGTGGCTGCGGCCCTGCCGTTTTCTTACGTGCTTTTGGCATCGGGCTGGCTGTTAATGAAAACAGATGGCCCCTTGCAGGAAAAGGCTTGTCGCTGGGGGAAAGTGGGTTTTTGGCCCATGTTGCTGGCCATTGGGTTTATTTCAGCGGCTACACCGTTGGTGGTGCCCTCTGTGTTTGAGAAATGGTTTAGCATGCCGATTGTTTTTGCCTTGATTCCCATTCCCTTGCTGACGGTGGTGTTGCTCTGGGCTATTTACCATGTGCTGTCTACGCCAAGAATTATTCAGGCGGGGTATGGCTGGTTGGTGTTTGGCATGTCTGCTGGCGTTATGGCTTTGGCGTTCGTAGGTTTGGCGTATAGCCAATTTCCTTACGTGGTGCTGGGCAAGCTGACAGTTTGGCAGGCAGCGGCTTCCACCGAGGCTTTAAGCATTATTCTGGTTGGTGTGGCGATTACTCTGCCTGCCATTGTGGCTTACACCCTGTTCAGCTACAAAGTGTTTTGGGGCAAGGCAGGGGAACTTTCGTACCAGTAATTTTTACCAGTAATTACAATCTACATGCAAGGTGCAAACCATGGCTGAAATGCAACTTTCCTCCAGTCTTTCTGTGGCGGGCCAATTAAACGCTGAAGACATTACGCGGCTGGCAAAGCAGGGCTTCAAAACGTTTATATGCAACCGCCCGGATGGCGAAGGCGGCCCTGAACAGCCCGACAGCCGGGTGTTGGCACAGGATGCACAGGCGCAGGGCGCTTCGTTTTATTATTTGCCTATGGCTGCGGGCATTGCGCCACCGCCCGATGTGGTGGCTGAGTTCGCCCGGCTTTATGAACAGGCAGACAAGCCTATATTGGCTTTTTGTCGCTCAGGTACCCGTTCCAGTAACATTTTCCAGGCAATCACTCGTCTTTAGCAAGGGGATGCTTGTGACCAGTTTGTGGATTCAGGCGCTGTGAACCCCAGGCTTTCTCAGCCGATTGGTATTACCGACTCTGGCGTGGGCGGTCTGTCTGTGTTGCGCCATGCGCTGGCTTTGCTGCCACACGAGCGCTTTGTGTTTGTGGCGGATGAATCCTTTCTGCCTATGGCGAGAAACCTGTGCACGAAATTACTGAACGCGTGCTTCTTTGGCGCAC
>JAAURO010000239.1 GCA_012032215.1 Limnobacter sp. | reverse complement strand
GCTGGCGCCCGAATCCACCAAATATGCGCCACAGCGGGTTGATCAGAGGCTCCCTAGATTCTTCCCAAGCGACACAGATTGTGTAAAAAGAAGAGGCAGTTAGTCGTATGCTCACAAGCTCTTCAAACAAGCAACAAGGTGCCACATGGCAACCCACTACGACCCACTGACTCAAGACGAAAGATACCAGATAAAAGCCCTGTCCGACCTGAACTGGAGCGCCAGGGCGATATATCAGAAAAAATGTAATATGACATAGGTTTTGCAGTTCTTTTTTGCCATGGCGCTGAGGGCGAGTTAACGGCCGCCGAGCAAGTCAGGCTTCAGGCGAGGTTTTGGGTGGCACACGCCCCACTTTCTTGCTACAATCCGTCTTCTGTTCGAGGAGCGTTGCAACCCGGTTATCCGGTCAGGCTCGAACTTTAAATGCAACAACGGCGCTCACGCACTTTTCTTTTTTGAACTTTAAAAAGGAGGGCGTGACATGAACGCCATCATCAAACCGAAAACCGCCTCTGGCGCAGACGATTTTATCGTTAAAGACCTTGCCCAAGCCGATTTTGGCCGCAAGGAAATCGCGATTGCCGAAACCGAAATGCCAGGCCTCATGGCGATTCGCGAAGAATACGCCGCCAAGCAGCCCCTTAAAGGTGCCCGCATTACCGGCTCTTTGCACATGACCATTCAAACTGCAGTGCTTATCGAAACCCTGGTTGCTTTGGGTGCCGAAGTACGGTGGGCCTCGTGCAATATTTACTCCACCCAAGACCACGCAGCAGCCGCCATTGCAGCAAGCGGCGTGCCCGTGTTTGCTGTCAAGGGCGAATCACTGGCTGAGTATTGGGATTACACCCACCGCATTTTTGAATGGGCCGATGGCGGTTATTCCAACATGATTCTGGACGATGGCGGCGATGCCACCCTGCTGCTGCACCTGGGTGCCCGTGCACAAAAAGACCCCTCGGTGCTCAACAACCCCGGTAGCGAAGAAGAAACCTGCCTGTTTGCAGCCATTCAGCAAAAACTGGCGCAAAACCCCACGTGGTATTCCGAGCGCCTGTCACAAATCAAAGGCGTTACCGAAGAAACCACCACCGGGGTGCACCGCCTGTATGAAATGCACAAAAGGGTGAACTCGCCTTTCCGGCCATTAACGTCAACGACTCGGTCACCAAGTCCAAATTCGACAACCTGTATGGCTGCCGCGAGTCGCTGGTCGATGGTATCAAGCGTGCCACCGATGTCATGATTGCGGGCAAAGTGGCCGTGGTTGCTGGCTATGGCGATGTGGGCAAAGGCTCTGCGCAGGCACTGCGGGCGCTTTCTGCGCAGGTGTGGGTGACAGAAATTGACCCCATTTGTCGCCCTGCAAGCCGCCATGGAAGGCTTTAAGGTAGTCACCATGGAATACGCTGCCGACAAGGCCGATATTTTTGTAACGGCCACGGGCAACAAAGACATCATTACCCACGACCACATGGTCAAAATGAAAAACCAGGCGATTGTGTGCAACATTGGCCACTTCGACAACGAAATCGACATTGCCAGCGTGAAAAAATACCAGTGGGAAAACATCAAACCCCAGGTAGACCACATTATTTTCCCCGATGGCAAGCGCATTATCCTGTTGGCAGAAGGCCGTTTGGTCAATTTGGGCTGCGGCACGGGGCACCCCAGTTTTGTGATGTCTTCCAGCTTTGCCAACCAAACCATTGCGCAAATCGAGTTGTGGGTAAATACCGCCAACTACCCCACTGGTGTGTATGTGCTTCCCAAGCATCTGGATGAAAAAGTGGCACGCCTGCACCTGAAGAAAATCGGTGCCGAGCTTACCCAGCTCAGCAAAATGCAGGCTGACTACATTGGCGTAAGTGCACAGGGCCCCTACAAGCCCGAGCACTACCGCTACTAAAGCACAGCCTTGCTGTTTTTTCAGGTACCCATTCACCATGCGTGCTGATGTGGCCCTGGTTGAGCAGGGCCTGTGCGGCTCGCGCACGCAGGCCTGTTTGCTCATCGAAACAGGCCGGGTAAGCGTGCTGCGTGGCCCCACCCAAATACCGGTGCAAAAGCCATCGCAAACCGTTGCGGCTGCCTGTGTGTTTTGCATTGCACCCAGCAGTGTCCCGCACTATGTTTCCCGCGGCGGAATCAAGCTGGCAGGTGCTTTGGCGCAGGTTGGGTTTAACCCAGCTGACTTGAACTGCGTGGATTTTGGACAATCCACCGGTGGGTTTACCGATTGCCTCTTGCAGGCAGGCGCAGCCCATGTAGTGGGCTTCGATGTCGGCAAAGAGCAGCTGCATCCCTGTCTGCGCGAACACCCGCAGGTGCGTTTTTTTGAAGGTGTGAACCTGAAAGACATTAAAGCCCGAACCTGGCTTCGCACACTGGAACAACAAGCCAGCCATGCCCTGCCTTTTCAGCTGGCCGTGGCCGATTTATCGTTTATTTCACTGGTGCGCGTGGCCAAAAGTCTGGATGCGTTTTTGTCATCCGGCTGCGTGTGCCTGTATTTGGTAAAACCCCAGTTTGAACTAGGGCCAGAACACGTTGGAAAAAACGGCATTGTCAAAATGGCCGAGCCTTTGTTACAAAAACTACAGGCTGGAATCAGCCAAACCTTGCTTAACCTGGGGTATACGGTTAATAGCCAGTTTGCCTGCACGATTGCTGGCAGCGATGGCAATCAGGAATATTTTGTGTATGCCACAAAGAATTAGAGCGCACGGCAAGACGCTTTTAAACAGAAAACCAAATCGGTTGTTTGCAACCTTTTATGCAGGTAGAGGATGAATATCAGCTTTGAATTTTTTCCGCCCAAAACACCAGAAGGCAATAGCAAACTGCTGGCAGCGCACGAGGCACTCATAGCCAGCAAACCGGAATTTTTTTCGGTCACATTTGGTGCCGGCGGCAGCACACAAGATGGCACGCTGAATACGGTGCTCAGCCTGCAAGAGCAAGGCTCTGAGGCTGCGCCGCATTTGTCGTGCATCGGCGCCACAGAAGAACAACTGGCCCAACTTCTGGACACCTACCAGCAAAAAGGCATACACCGTATCGTAGCGCTTCGGGGCGACATACCCTCGGGCATGGGCAACAGCGGCGCCTTCGGCTATGCCAGCGACCTGGTACGCTTTATACGCCAGCATTCTGGCGACCACTTTTTTATTGAAGTGGCTGCCTACCCGGAAATGCACCCCCAGGCCAAAAGCCCCACGGCCGACATCGACAACTTTGTGTACAAGGTTGAATGCGGTGCAAACTCTGCCATTACGCAGTATTTTTTTAATGCCGATGCATTTTTGAATTTTCGGGACCAAGTAAAAAAACGAGTATCCATACCGATTGTTCCAGGCATTATGCCCATTACAAACTTTAGCCAGTTGGCACGCTTTTCCGATGCTTGTGGGGCTGAAATTCCACGCTGGATCCGCACCAAACTGCAAAGCTTTGGAGACGATCGGCAATCTATTCAGGCATTTGGTTTGGATGTGATCACACAACTGTGCGAACGCCTACTGCACGAAGGTGCCGATGGCCTGCATTTTTACACCATGAACAGTGCGGGGCCTAGCATGGAGGTATTGCGAAGGCTAGGCAAGGAAAGGGGTTAGCAAACTGGCGTTCCGCAGCGCCTCCGCTGCATCTGCAGCGCCTTTACGCCCCAACCCCGGCTTGGCTTAAACACACTTTGATCGCCTTCTCGCCCCAAACCCGACTTGATGCCCCGGGTTCGAGGACTGTTCGAAACCCCGCCTGCGCTCTCGCTCTGGTCGGCGGCCGTTAACTCGCCCTCGCCCCTGGCGGGCTGCGGTGCTCAAACATGCCCGGCCTTCTTCCTCCCGCGCCAAGCGCTTCGGCGGCGAACAGTCTTTACTCACCCGGGGCATCAAGCGCGGGCTTGGGGCTTAAGGCG
>JAAURO010000238.1 GCA_012032215.1 Limnobacter sp. | reverse complement strand
ACCTATTGATTTGCCCTTATATATCTGAAAATCTGATGTGCCCACTTCATTCACTGCATCTCCAACTATTATTCATAGAGTCTTTCTTTCATGATCGAAAGGAATTCCTGAATACTTAAATCCTTCTTCCATGAGATGCCCAAAGGGTGTTATTGAAACATCATGCAATAAAGCTGCACACATCAATATATAAGAATCTTTTTTTGGCTAATCGAAGGCGCTGACAAAGCCTCTGAGCTAAATATGCTGTTCCTAAAGAATGTTCGAATCGTGAAAGATTTGAAATACCTGTAACTAAAAAGGAATTTATATTTGACAATCTCACTTCTCGCAACCGTTGAACTTCGGGTTGCAAAATTAACTTGCGCAAAAATTAATTGCCGAGAAACTGCCTATCGTTTTTTGTGAAATTCATGAAAGAATCTTCATAAAGATTTAAGAAGTTTTTTAGCAGCATCCCTTCACAACCAAGTGTATGCAGAATTTGACAAATTGATGAGAGATATTGTTGAATCTGTTATTTTTAATGTGTTTTCTCAAAATGAAATATTGCTTCCAAAAATGAATTTTTCTCAGGAAAACAACCATTCTTCTCCAGAAATTCTTACAGAAAATGATAGGCAGTATATAAACGAAGAGATAGAAAAAGCATGTAGCGATGCCTCAAGCACCAATAAAACAAAAAGTCTTTTTTGTTCCATTAAATATTATTTTGTTGGTAATGTAAAAACAGCACTCAAAGAAAAGGGGCTGTCTTTGCCTTTGCCGTGCTTTAAGCCCGTAGTCGAAATTTACACGCAATCACCGGATGCTAACTGGGTTAGCAAGGCACAGGTAGATTTTGATAAATTTTCATTGTACGAAACACCCCAGGTGTTCAGTTTTGAGGTTAACCCGGACGGAAAAACATCATGCTGTTTTTGGTGACGCTCGCTCAACACAAACCTTGGCGCTACTTGCTGTGCAAAAAGAAATTGTTGCAAATAATGAGAACGCTGGACTTTAACCATAGAAGGCACTGACACTTTGCACCCAGAGTCAGGGAGCTTAGAATATTCGACCCGTCCTCATGCAACGTTTAGTGCGGATGGCACAAAAATCAGAGTGTTTGCAGCTAAACAGGAAATTTTTACCTATGGAAGAAGTGGAACGAAGCAGGCCTCAGACATATAACTGGAAGGGCGAGTTAACGGCCGCCGAGCCAGTAAAGCAGCAGGCGGGGTTTCGGGCAACGCCTAGCCGGGTGGCATGCCCCAAGTGCCAGGGCAAGAAAGCAGAACCAAGAGCCTATGCCATATTATAATTTTCCAGCTATATAAGTCTCTTGCTATCTATTCACCTGCCATTGTACGACCAATGCGGCGCATCGGTTACCAGTTTAATCGCCCCATACGATTCGCCCACAGCATGCAAAAGGGTGTTCTGGTTGACGTCTTCCAGATAAGGCACGGCCGCCTCATCGCCATTTTTGGTGCGCACCTTCAGTGTGCCCTGCCAGTTTATGGTCATGTCTATGGCCTGTCCTGTAATGTGATTGCTGGTCAGCGAGGGCGAATTCACACAACGCGGTGGCATGGCCAAACCAAAGCCACGCACCATTTCCAGCGCGCCCGCAGCACTTTGCGCCAAATCGCCATGGTCCCATCGAATGCTTACACCTTCCATAGGCTCAGCCTCGGAAGGGGCGCACAGGTCTTGAGAAATTTTCCACGACCAATGAAATAAATACGCACGCTTGCCACAGCGCCTGGTGGCGCACACGGTTACTTCTGCGCCGGCCTCGGTAAGCGCCTGTATGAAGGCTTGGGCACAGGCTCTGAAACCGGGCTCTAAATCCTCGATGCTGTTGCTGTTTTTGGCGTTTGTATTGGCCCAAGACACCCAATATCTGCCGCTTTTAGTAGCCACTTCGCCTCCTGTTAAATGGCATCACTCCCGCCCCCCCGCCTGCTCTTGTACCTGCCGTTGAATGCGCTCTATTTTGGGGTTGTCCCATGGACCGGTTACCTTGTATTGCAGGGAAAATATTTTGGAAAGCGGGTCTTTCAAGATGTAATCGGCCAACAACGAGGCTATGCCCACCGCCGGGTTGGCGGCCACTACCGAGTAGATTAACGACCCACCGGTGGCGTTTAAATCGGGCAACACCACCACATTCAGGTTTTGGGTTTCGGCTGCAATATCCAGTGTACCATCCATGGCTACCGAGGCGCTGGGCCCCACCATCTTGAAATTGGGTGTAGAGGCCACGCCCAGTTTCAAGGTCACATCGGCATCCAGTTTGTCGTAGGCAAAGCCTTCCAGAAACAGGTCGTTGAAATCAAGCGTCAACCTGCGCGCCACGCCTTGCAAAGAAAGCACACCCAACAGCTTTGCCACGCCGGGGTCGGCTTTCAAAAAGCGCCCTTTGGTGCTGGACACCGCCACATTTCCGCTTAAAGAAGGGTAGTGCATGGCGGTTGGCGCACCGTCCCAATTCAGTTTTCCGCTTGCCTTGGCTTGCCCGCCTTTAAATACATCCTGCATGCCAAAGCGCTGCAAAAAACCGCCTACATCGGCCATTTGCAGGGTAAAGGCAATGTCGGTTTGCTGCTGCTGAAGGCCTGCGCCATAGCGCCAAAGACCATCGGCCTTCAAGGTGAAGTCCGGGTTTCCAGGTGCAGCTCGCGCAGAGTCCACTCTTGGGCTTTGCCATTCAGGAGCGCTGTGGCTTTTTCGCCAGCCGTGGCGTTTTCGGCCAGCAGACGCAGTTGCCCCAGGTGTTTGTTGCCCAACACGAAGGAGTCGGCCTGAATGTCGAGCGCAGGAATGCTGGAGGCAGGTTCGTCCACCATGTCTTTAAGTTCGTCATCGAGCGTGTCGGGAATGCTCAGTTGCTTAAACCGACCCAGCAAGGAGCCATTAGGCCGAGCCGGGTCTTCTACCCAACTGAAATAGCCGTCGGTGCCTTGTGCTTTACAGTTGACTTGCCAGCGATCTTCCACGGTTTTTGCCAGTACGGAAACCTGCTGGAATTTTTTGCTAGCCAGCGTTAGTTCGTCTGTCACCACTGTAAGCCGCGCCAGGCCGCCGGGCACTTTGCCACTTTGGCCGAACTGGCCAAATAGGCCCGTGGGCTTCATGGCAACCTGGGCAGAAGCGGTCTGCTCTGCAATGGCGGCGGGGTTACCAGGCCATTGCTTGAATACGTTACGCCACAAGTCGAAATTCAGCTCGTTGAGCACCACCATGAGGTTGGTGCCTTGGGTGGCCGAGGGCACGGGTGCGCCCAGGCCAGCATTCAGGTAACGCAAAGCACCCTGCCCTTGCGGTGCATACACGGCACGTACTTCAAGCAGTGGGGTGGTGTCGGCCAGGCGAACAGTCCATTGATCGTCAGTGCCTTTGGCGCTACGCCGCACTAGCAGATTCAGCGGCCGGTCGGCCAGTTTGTTAAAGGGGTGGGGCAGGTTGATGCCCAAGCCTTGCAAACTGCTGTTTACCTGTATGGAGGGCCGGGTGCCAGTGCTGCCCTCAACAAGCACTTCAAAAGGCGTTTTACCACTTAAAAAATGAGCCGGGAGCGGCCCCAGGTAAGCAGCGAGTTCAGGCGCGCGTGCGTGGCCTTTGGCCTGTATCAGAAGCTTGCCGTTGGCCTGTGTGCCACCGGTAATTTCTACCGCTTCGCCCAGCCCAAGGCCAGCCAGCCCTTTCAGTTGCAGGCCTTGTTCTGAAAACGCGATTTGCCCGGTAAGCTGGCTAACCTCGGGCATTGCGGGCACCAGCTCAAGCCGGTTGTTCGCCAGCTGCAATTCGCCCACCACTTTGCTTTGTTCAGGCTCGGCAAGTGGCACCTGCAATTCCAGCGCCAGCGTTGCATCGCATGCATGGCATCGACGTGGATCAGCCCGAGCGCATGATTGAGAAAGTGCGTGGCCGCAAACAGGAACAGCACGA
>JAAURO010000237.1 GCA_012032215.1 Limnobacter sp. | reverse complement strand
TTGGTCCAGTACCTTGTAGTACTGCGACATGGCAATAGAATAGCTGCCCAGGTAGCGCTGCTTGTGAAGCAAAGCCATTGAAGAGGTTTGGCGTGCTTCAATGCCGTAGCTGTCCGCATTGTAAGTGCGCGACTCTCCACCCTCTATTTTAGATGTGTTCCCGGCCCACAGACCCCCGAAGGTCTACAGTGGGAAGCATTTCGCCGTAGGTGCCGTTGGCTTCAAACATGAGCGCTTCCAGCTCATGAATTTCTGAAGACAGGGCAGGGCTGTTGGCAATGCCCAGTTTTACGCTGTTTACCAGGGACTGTGAGTCAGCTGCCTGAGTTGGTTCCTGCGCCAAAACTGGCGTTGAGGCAGCCAAGGCTGCCAGTACTGCAAGGGTGATAGAGGAAAGTCGCATTTTCAAAAAATTCCGATGAGTGGGACACCCAACTGGGTGACCCTTTTTTCAAACAACAATCAGGCTACTGGTTCTGGTTCGGGCATGGCCATGTGCTGGCCGCCTCCCCAACCACCATGCTGATCCATGGCTGAGGAGAAGTGGTGCGAAGCGCCGCTGTCTCCAAAAATTGAATCCGAGCCAGAGCGAATCCTAAAACCTGAGCCGCTTGAGTCGTTCACTGCCTCTCTGGAATGTTGCAGGATGTCTTGCGCACGTTCCATGATCTCACCGCCGGTTTGGCCGCGGAACGTTTCAAAATTCCATGCCGGATCGCAATTCTGAGGTGTTGGATCACAATCCTGCGGGGTTGGGTCGCAAGGTGTTGGATCGGGATCGCAATCCTGCGGAGTTGGATCAGGATCGCAATGCGGTTTTTCGCATTCCGGTTCTTGCGGAGTAACAGGAGGTGGTTCTACTTGTGGAGTGGTGGGTGGGTCTTGTGGATCACACTCCAGCGTTGCTGTTTGGTAGTTGTCGCGTACGATTTCATGTACTTTAATGGTGCTGACTTCGGTGTCGTCTGCTGCAATGGGGTCTGCCTCTGAACGCTCAACCAGATAGGCATTTTTGAAGCTGGGCAGGTCGTCTGGGACATCCTGATCGAATGCCTCAACGGTAATGTACTTTCGAATGGTGTTTTCTTGCGCCGGGGCATCTGGATCAAAAGGCTCGATTTCGCCCGATTTCGGGTCGATGGCCATTTGGTATGGGCCCGCCAGTGGCTGAACCGAATCAGGCGTGGTGACCTGGCCTTCGGTGAATGGACCCATCTGGACTATCCACTCGTAGCGTGTTTTTTGGGTAAGGGTTTTCTGGCTGCGGCAACGGGCCGTTCACCGGGGGCACAAATTATACTTGCTGCGGGTTGTTTTTCGCTCATGGCCTCTATCTCTGACTTAGTGTGGAGTTACCTCTAAGTGGTAAGCCAGAGATTTTGGTTCCAGAATTGCTCCGGTGAGAAGCAGATAAATCGAAAGAGTTACCCCTTATTCACCCTTAAGGGGTAATTTGACCCTGCTTTTTGCCTATTTTTCGGTCATGGCACGGCTGAATCCTCGTAAGACCGGCCGAAGGAGGTAGCTTAAAACCGAACGGTATTCGGTCGTAATGCTTACGTCCGCCGTCATGCCCGGAATCAGTTGCAGGGTGGGGTTTACTGCTGTTGAAGGGACGCTCACTTTTACCTGGTAGTAAGTTTGCCCTTCAGCGTTGGTCACGCTGTCGGCGGAAATGCTGCTTACCTCCCCATTGAGTGCCCCATACACTGAATAATCGTAAGCGGACACCTTGATAACCGCAGGTTGGCCTGGCCTTATGAAAGCAATGTCTGATGGGGCGATTTGTGTGTCAAACAACAGCAAATCATCGTCGGGAACAATTTCAAGAATGGGCTGACCCGGTGGCACTACCGCACCGCGCGTGTTGTACAGCACGCGTTGTACACGGCCTGGTACAGGGCTTTTAATAGTGGCTTGCGCCACTTTGTCGCTCAGCTCTACCTGGCCTTCTTCCAGGCCTTTCAGTTTTGCACGGATTTCAGTCAGTTCCCTGCGGGTTTCGTTCTCGCGTTTCAGTTCCAGCTCTTTGATTTTTTGGCGTGCTTCCTGCACCGAAGAGCTAACCCGCCTGACCTGTGCGGCGGCACCCTGGCTGTCGCCGGTGGCTTGCGCTACCTGTTTTTCAAGGCGCAGAATTTCCACAGGAGACACCGCGCCGCCCTTGAGCAAAGGCCGCAACTGGTTTAATTCCTGGGTGAGCAGCTCTTTGGATGTCAGGGTCGCTTGGGCTTGGCTGCGTGCTTCTTCAAGTTCACGCTGGCGTTGATCAAGTTGTTCTTCCGCAATCGATTTTTGCGCGGCCCATTCACGTTCAATTGTGCCAAGCAGCCTGTTTTCCTGATCGTACAGCTCTTTGAACCGATTGACCAACCCGGCGGGGGGCGAGAAAGGCTCGCCATTTAACTGCGAATTCAAGCGGGCCTGGCGCAATTCCAGTGAAGCACTTTGTGCTTGTTTTTCACGCAGACCAGAGTCAAAACGCGTGGTGTCGATTTGCAGCAGCACCTCGTTGGCTTTCACCCTTTGGCCTTCTTTGACGCTGACCAAAGTAATGACTCCACCATCAACCGCCTGAATAACCTGCAAACGCTGCGAAGGAATAACCCGCGCGTTGCCATGGGCTGCCCGTGGCACTTGGGCGAACACCGCCCAAATGACAAGCAGGGCAAATGAAATGCCACACACCTGCACCAGTCGGGTGGCTTTTACATGTTGCTCGGCAGCCAGCCTGGCTGGGTTGACTCCCAGAAGACTGGCCAACTCGCGGTCATCGTGGCTAAATGGCTTGTTGTCCGCAGGCTTGTCCCACAGCGCGCCAAGCCATTTAAAACCTGAAAACTGTTTCATGCGTCACCCCATTTGCGCAAAATGGTTTTCACCTCACCGAAATCGGCCAAACGCCCCGAGTCGATAACGGCCACATGTGTAGCGCATTCCAGCAAGCTGCGTTGGTGGGTCGCAAAAACCAGCATCATGTGTTCTGGCAGGTTGCTCAGCAGCTTGAATATGCGGCCTTGTGACGCATCGTCCAGGCACACCGTCGGTTCGTCCAGAATCAGCAAACCCGGGCTGCCAGCCAGTGCACGGGCAAGCCCGATGAGCTGGCGCTGTCCTGAAGACAAATTTGTGCCTTGCGCCAGCAGGGGCCTTTCAATGCCATCGGGGTGTTCTTCCAGCCAGGGCGTAAGCCCCACGGCATGAAGGGCTGCCCGGCAGGCGTCTATGCTTACCCAATTGCGCTCAAACTGCACATTGGAAAGCAGGGTGCCTTCGCGAATGGCAGGCGGTTGGGGGGCATAGCCCACCCACGAGGCAAACTCCTCGGGCTGAATGTGGCTAAACGGCCTTCCATTCACTCGGTGCGAGCCTTCATCTGCCTGGTGCACACCCGCCAAAACCGCCAGCAACGTGGTTTTTCCTGCGCCCGTGGGGCCAATAACCGCTAGCCTGGCGCCCTTGGGCAGGCGCAGGTTGATATCAGCGAGTTGTGGCTTTTTGCTTTTGTTTTTGGCGACACCCAAGCGTATGGTCAGGTTTTGGAGTTCGACGCTGTGCAGTTCGGCGACGGGTTCCAGGGTTTTACTGGTCTCCAGTGGGCCCGACAGAAAAGCACTGAGTTCGGCAAAGCCAGCTTGTGCCGCGTGGCTACTCACCAAATGCCCATGCACCTTTTGCAGCGGCGAAAAGCAGCGCATCATCAGCATGGAAGAAGCAATCAGCCCCCCCACGGTAAGCGCATTCGAAATTACCAGCCAGCAACCCAAACCCACCACGCACAGCCAACTGGTTTGTTGCAGCACATGCAAAAACTGCCGCTGTTAAACACCAGTTTACGCAGCCCGTTGGCGGCAAACGGTGGTCCAATTGCAGCGTATTCAGGCGCAATGCGTTGGGGTGGCGCACACCCAAAGCCTGAATGACGCCCAGCGATTGCACCATGTCCAGCCAC
>JAAURO010000236.1 GCA_012032215.1 Limnobacter sp. | reverse complement strand
CGCACTCCAGCCCTCTGGGATATCCATTGACGGACGTTGATACCCTGGCGTCAAGCTACAGGCGGACAAGACGAAAGAGAGAAAGGTAATCACTAACTGTTTATTCATCGTCGTTTTACTCCGAAGCTAGAGCAATGACAGGATCAAGCGCGCGGCTTTACGCGCTGGCAGATAGCCAAACAGCAATCCAGTAGCCGAGGCGCAAACAAAGGCGAGAAGCGCGGGCGTTGCCGAGAAGAGATCCTCGACCTCGACACGGGTCCCCCGGTTTAGGGCGGCGGGCGCCATCGGCAGCTTCTGCCCACGATCGACGACGATTCGTCCACCCGGCCAATCGGCTGTCCGGCTCTCGATCGACAGCCGCGCCACAGATCCAATCGACGGCAGTGCCTCGCCACGAAACCCTAGAGTGGCTACGCTTTCGAGATCAGTCAGCGAGGCAATTTTGGAAGTTGCATGCCGGGTTACCGCCAGTTCAAGCTGCTCAGCCGGTATGCCTTTGCCGTTGTCTTGAATGCAAATGCGGGCAATGCCACCCCATCTATGCGCAGTGTAAGCTCGGTAGCACCCGCATCCAGGGCATTTTCCAGAAGTTCTTTCACCACTGAGGCTGGGCGATCTACCACCTCGCCTGCGGCTATCTGGCTGATAAGCACATCGGGCAGCAAGGAAATAGCCGCCGAGGAGCCATTGAGCGTGCCCACAGTGGAAGGTACTTGCGCTGGCGAAGAAGAGGGTTGAGTCATGCGGCTATTATAGACTACGCTTGGGATTTAGAAAGCGGGCTGTCCTGAGGTGAGAAGACATGCTGGGGAACCTTTGATATGACCTTTTATGTGTCTTGAAGCATTTTGATGCGCAATTTCCCGGCTTTCTGTACCGGGGTTTTTTTCTGAAATGCCTTGTGCAGCAACTCAATAAAGGGCCGGTCTACTTTTGTACGCTCTACCACGGCACCGTAGTACCCTTCACGCTGCAACTCTGTTTCCCATTTCGATCCCAATGGGCGGAAAAAATCGCTTTTCAGGTGACAGGCAGAAAATCGCATTGCTGGTGAAAAAAGTCTGTCGGTCAGTTTTTCGTTTCTACCGGGTTTAATGGGTGCATCAAGGTGAATGTGCAGCCAGACAGGGGAAGGGGTGGCAGGACTTCCATCTGGGTTTTTCTTACAGAAAAAAGGTGTAGCCTGAATTTTTATTTCATAGACGGCATCGCCCTGCTCTGAAGAAAGAAGCTGAGGCATGCTGATGTATTGCACCTGGTCGCCTTCAAAAATTTTCTTCCAGTCTGATTTTTGAGGAACCGGGTAGGCTTTTATCAAGTCAAACCTGAAATTCCCGTTTGAAAACTTTTCTATTTTTAGAGTTACATTTTCTGCATATCTCTTTACTTTTTCTATTTTACTTGAACCTTCTGGCAACTTTTCCTTTGATTTATCGAGAAATTTCAAAACTCTTCCAGCACGGGAAATATCATTGGTTATTGCATTCAACACCAAATCCGGGAGCACACAGTTCCGGAGTTTCCCAGTTCAATTCTTTCCGTTTTACTCAAAAGGGTTTTCACTTAAAGTCTCTGCAACCTTTTTTCCCAATCGAGCGCCGCTTCTTCTTCAGTCTTAACCCGGTAAACCCCCAGAGGATCGTCTGCCTCTTCTTGAGTTTCAACCTGGCACACGCTCAGGGGGTCGTCTGCCTCTTCAAGTAATTCGGCTTGTTCTGCAGCGGAACCTTTCCAGGCAAGAGACTGTCTGCCCAGCAATGCCTGCCACCACTGATTCCCGGTATTGGATGGCGCCTCCTGGAAACGTATGAATACCCCATTGAGGCACTGCTTTGGGTGCAGTGCTTTATACTTGTGTTTTATTTTCTGATTATTTCATAGAAACTCAAAGTGTCTTCTGTTGCCTCGAGTGCAAAAGCACAAACCCGGATAAACTGCTTCTCCGCTTCTGAGTATTCGCTGCTTTTTTACCCAGTGATTCAGGGGGGGGTTGATCGTGTAAAAAACAGCTATTCATATAATCCAAAAATCCGTTTCTCATTGTTTTTATGGTGGGGCGCATAGAAAACAGAAGCGACAAAGAGTAATCAGACATCGTATCTTGCAGATTTAATTTGCTCATGGCCCCACAAAGCAATTTCAGACCAAATATATTGACATGGAATCTTTTACATGCCCGTGCATCATTGGAGACAACATCTTCCAGGTTATACCGCACCATCATCAAAGACAGCTGCATTGTCTTTATCATGTTTAACCGTACCACAATGAATCTAATACGTTTTTCGTGTTCAGAATCGCATGGGCCTTTCTGCAAATGAAGATTCAGGTATTTTGTAGCCTGTTTTGTACAAAAAAGATAATTGTTCAATTCTTTCTGCAGTTTTTTATTCCCGAGAAAAACCTTATCCTGCGAACCTGGTTCTTCGCATACTGTCGCAATAGAACGGGACAAAAACTCATGCAGCTCAACCCTCAACATGCCCGCTTCACGAAAGTAGCTACTGAGCTCCGTCATGTCCAACATTACTCGGCCAGCTTGTTGAGAAATGTTCTCAAAAGCCTCAAGTGCCGCTTCAAGTTTTCCAGCTGCATCCGCAAGCAGTTCACCCGTATGCTGGGTTTTGGGGTGAGCTCTCAGGGCATTTAAGGCCTTTTCGCGCAGGCTTAATGCAGCATTCAATTCAGTGTTTAACGTTTCAACAACGGATAGAAAGGAGCTTGCCGGTGCCTGGCGGTATAGAGCACGCCTTTCAGAATTATTTGCTGAATTGCGCACAACCCCGTTGGACCTGTGCGAACCAGAACTGTGAATTGGACTCATAACGCAACCATTACCCTACAAGGAACCTCTGCCATGTTGGCCAATAAAAAGAATATGTCATAAAAACGGCAGGGGTTAAGTCAGGCCAGAGCGCGCCACGGGCGGGTTGTTTTTGAAGTAAAGCTGTATGCCATCGGCAATCGCTTTGGCCATTTTTTGCTGGTAGCGTTTGTCGCGCAACCGGGCTTCTTCTTCCGGGTTGCTGATAAAGGCGGTTTCCACAAGAATGGACGGAATGTCGGGGGCTTTCAGCACGGCAAAACCGGCCTGTTCAACCTGGGCTTTGTGCAGGCTGTTAATTCCCTCCAGGCGAGACAACACCGCAGAGCCCAGCTTTAAGCTGTCGTTGATTTGCGCGGTGGTGGACAAATCGAGCAATACCTTGGCCAACTGGGCATCGGTGGATTTAATATTCACACCGCCAATTAAATCAGAGGCATTTTCTTTGTTGGCCAGCCATTTGGCAGCAGTGCTGCTGGCCCCGCGCTCGGACAACACAAACACCGATGAGCCACGTGCGGTGGGCTTAATAAAAGCATCGGCATGCACAGACACAAACAAATCGGCTTTGACTGCACGCGCTTTGGCCACTCGGGTGTGCAGGGGTACGAAAAAGTCGTCGTTGCGGGTAAGCATGGCGCGCATGCCGGGCATGCGGTCTATTTCGGCTTTGAGCATTTTGCCGATTGCCAGCACCACGTCTTTTTCTTTAGAGCCCCGGCGGCCCACCGCACCAGGGTCTTCGCCGCCATGTCCGGGGTCAATGGCCACGGTTATCAAGCGCCTCACTTTGCTGTCGGGGGCTACAGAGGCGGTTTCAGCAGGCGGTTGTGCCGCGGGTTTTTCGGGCGGCCTGAGAGGGGGTTTGCCGACTACGGGTTCAGAATCGGGAAGGCTTTTGGCATCGACTCCAGCAAGCTCCAGTGCACGGGCCAGATCTTCTTGCTGGAAATTCAGGCCATCGGTGTCTTGCAGCAGTGCCATGAGTGGGTCGGCGGCATGCTTGGGGTAAAAGTCGATCACGAAGCGATGCTCATATTCGGCCACGGGTTTGATGCTGAATATTTCAGGCTTTACTTCGCGTTTCAGGTCGAACACCATACGCACGGTGTTTTCATCGAACTGC
>JAAURO010000235.1 GCA_012032215.1 Limnobacter sp. | reverse complement strand
CGGATGTCGTTCACATCGAATCCGAGGTCGGCGTAAGCTTTTACCATCACGGGGTCTGCGGCTATGGCTTTTTCCAGACGTGGAGCGGCAACAGCCAGGTTGCCCTGATCAATGGCGGTGCGGCCCAGGCCGTACCACACTTCACCGCCAGGGCTGCGGTTAAGCAGGCTGTTGTACACGGCTTCGGCCTGTTCGTATTGGCGGGCTTTTCTCAAGGCTTGTGCACGCAGCAACTGGCTGTCGTAGGTGGGCCCCATTGCGTTCGTAGGAGTCCAGGTGGGCAAGGGCTGCCGGGGCGTTGTCCTGGCCTATCATTTTTACGATCAGCTTAAGGTGTGTCTCTTTTTCCGAAGAGGTGGGTTCGGGGCTGGCCGGGGTGTCTTGCATGCCGGGATCGAGCACCGACAACTCGTTGGGTGGCAGTTTGGTGAGAATCTGGGGTTTGGGTTCGTTGGCCGCGTGCTCGGGTGGGGAGGTGGTTTGCGATGACTTGCCCGATTGTTTGTAGGGCCAAGGCATGGCACACCCAGCCAAGCCTGCAAGCAATGCCACACCGATTACAGACAAAATTTTCACTTCGGTCTCCTGTGCCTTTATATGCCTTGAAAGTCGCTATCATACCCTGAACCGCTTTTGCGGCACCCCATCTGCGTGGCTCTGCAAAGGCTTTTACTTTGTATTCTGTTATGACATAGTGGGAAATGGGCAGTGGTTGGCCCTTGAGGTCTTGGCCACCGGGTTTTCGTGAAAACTCGCAGTAACCCGATTAGCAACATGGTGCGGAGGTCAACATGAACGCCCCTCACGGCCAAAGCGAGACCGATGCCCTGGAAACTGCATACGGGCAGGTTTCTCTGGATTCCAAATACACCCTTTCAGCAGGGCGTGTTTTTTTGAATGGCTCACAGGCTCTGGTGCGGCTTACGCTGCTGCAGGCCGAGCGTGACCACCTTGCTGGCCTTAAAACGGGTGGTTTTGTATCGGGTTACCGGGGTTCGCCTTTAGGTGGAGTAGACCAAGCCTTTTGGCGCGCCAAACCCTACTTGCAGGCTGCCAACATTCATTTTCAGCCCGGTTTGAACGAAGACCTGGCCGCCACCACCGTGTGGGGTTGCCAACAGGTGAATTTGTTCGATCACGCCAAGGTAGATGGTGTATTTGGCCTGTGGTATGGCAAAGGCCCGGGCGTAGACCGTTCCATGGATGTTTTCAAGCATGCCAATGCTGCAGGCACTTCGCGCAATGGCGGGGTGTTGCTGGTGGCGGGCGACGACCACGGTGCAAAAAGCTCTACCTTGCCGCACCAATCTGACCACGTGCTCAAAGCGGCCATGATTCCTGTGCTTTTTCCGGCCAATTTACAAGAATACCTGGATTTGGGGGTTTTGGGCTATGCCATGAGCCGCTATGCAGGCGTGTGGGTTGGTTTTAAGGCCATTGCCGATATTGTGGAAAGTTCGGCCTCGGTAGAAGTAAGCCCAACACGCACACGCATAGCCATGCCCGATGATTTTGAATTGCCCCCGGGCGGACTGAATATTCGTTGGCCAGATACCCCGCTGGATCAAGAAGCCCGCTTGCTGGATCACAAGCTGTATGCTGCACTGGCATTTGCCCGCGCCAACCGGATTAACCACACGGTTGTTAATCCCAAAGCGCCGCGTTTTGGCATTGTTGCCAGCGGCAAGGCCTGGCAAGACACGCTTCAGGCCCTCCAGGATTTGGGCCTGACCCACGCGCGCTGCAGCGAACTGGGTATACGCCTGTACAAAGTGGGTATGGTGTGGCCCCTGGATGCCGTGGGTATTCGGGATTTTGCCAAAGGGCTTAGA
Source organism: Limnobacter sp. (assembly GCA_012032215.1). Lineage (GTDB taxonomy): Bacteria > Pseudomonadota > Gammaproteobacteria > Burkholderiales > Burkholderiaceae_B > Limnobacter. Next base: position 2,146 of record JAAURO010000235.1, on the reverse strand, counting down.
GAAATTCTGGTGGTGGAAGAAAAACGCCAGATGATTGAATACCAGATCAAGGAAGAGCTGTACGCTTGGCGTGAAGACGTGCGGCCCAAGGTGTATGGCAAGTTTGATGAGCGTGATTCACTGGATGGCCGCGAGGGAGGCGAATGGGCCTTGCCGCAAGGCAAATGGCTGTTGCCTACCCACAGCGAACTCAGCCCTGCGCTGATTGCCAAGGCGATTGTGCACCGGCTGGTGCGCTTTGAGTTGCCCCACGATGTGCGCAAGGCATTTAGCGAGCGCATCAAGGCAATACGTCGCCGCGAAGAGCTTAGCCGTGTGCAGCATGCACCCATTGAACGCAAGCCGTTTTTCTGTTCGGGTTGTCCGCACAACACCTCCACCAAAGTACCGAGGGCGAGTCGTGCCATGGCGGGCATAGGCTGCCACTACATGGCGGTGTGGATGAACCGCAACACCGAAACCTTTACCCAGATGGGCGGCGAGGGCGTGCCTTGGATAGGCCAGGCGCCCTTTACCGAAACCGTTCATGTGTTTTGCAATCTGGGCGATGGCACTTACTTCCATTCCGGCATTCTGGCCATTCGGGCCAGTGTGGCTGCACGGGTGAACATTACTTACAAGCTGCTGTTTAACGATGCGGTTGCGATGACGGGTGGGCAAAAACTCGATGGCGAACTGACAGTGCCCCAGCTTACCCGCCAACTGGCTGCGGAAGGCGTGTCCGGTATTGTGGTTGTCAGCGATGATCCCGACAAGCACTTTTCAAGCCCGCACGCGCGCGACAACCTGGCCGCTGGCGTGAAGGTGCACCACCGCTCCAAACTGGATGAAGTGCAGCAAGAGTTACGTGCCAAGCCCGGCACCACTGTGCTGATTTACGAACAAACCTGCGCTTCAGAGAAACGCCGTCGCCGCAAGCGCAAGCACCCGGAAACTGGCAAGCCGCTTTACCCGGATCCGCTCAAGCGCGTTGCCATTAACCCCCGTGTGTGCGAGGGCTGTGGAGATTGCTCGGTGCAGTCCAATTGTTTGTCGATAGAGCCGCTGGCTACCGAATATGGCACCAAGCGCACGATTAATCAATCGACCTGCAACAAAGATTATTCCTGCCTTACCGGGTTGTGCCCCAGCCTGGTTACTGTGGAAGGTGCCGACCTGAAACGTGGCGTGGGGCAGGCGCGTTTGGCCCAATTGCAGCAGGCCACCAAAGACTTGCCGATTCCACCTTTTGTCATGGCGCCCGAATTGCTGAATACATCTTATGCCGTGCTGATTGATGGCGTAGGCGGCACCGGTGTGGTGACCATTGGCGCCTGGCTGGGCATGGCTGCGCATTTGCAGGGGTTGGAGGTAACGGTGCTGGACATGGCGGGACTGGCTCAAAAGGGTGGTGCAGTGCATTCGCACGTGCAGTTTGCGCCGCGCGGAAAACCGCCTGGTTCCAGCAAAATTCCGGTGGGCGAAGCCGATTTGCTGCTGGCGGGCGATTCCGTGGTGTCTTCGCAGCCCCATACCCTGGAGTTGTTGCGCGAAAAGGCGAAAGTGGTGCTGAACACCGACACGGTGCCCACGGCCGATTTTATTCACAACCGTGAGTGGGTCATTCCTATTCAGGTGTTAAACGAAGATTTAGACAAAACCCTGGCCAGGCCGGCCGAACAGGTGTTGCGCGTGCCTGCCTTGCAAGCCATGCAAGACCTCTTGGGCGACACGGTGTTTGCCAATGCATTTTTACTCGGTGTGGCCTGGCAAAAGGGTTGGGTGCCGCTTAAGCAAACCGCCATACAGCGCGCCATAGTGCTGAATGAAGTACAGGTGGAAAAAAATCTGCTCGCGTTTAAGCTGGGCCGCCTGGCGGTGGCTTCGCCGCTGGCGTTTCAGGCGCTGTGCAAGCCGCCTGCTGTGCAAAAAGAGTTGAGCTTGGTGGATTTTTACCGGGAGTTGGTGGCTTATCAATCGGTGGAGTTTGCCGAGCGCTATCGCCAGCGTGTGCTGAAAGCCACTACTGCCTTGAAAAAGCGCGGCATTTAAAGACCACGCAGACTGGCTGGCGCGTTGCTATTTTAACGTGTTGGCCCACAAAGACGAATACGAGGTGGCACGTTTGCACAGTGACTCCGATTGGCAAAAAAAACTGTTGAGCCAT
>JAAURO010000234.1 GCA_012032215.1 Limnobacter sp. | reverse complement strand
TTACACAACAACTGGTTTGGTGCCAGCCTGTTTGGGGGGGTTGGTGGTGGATAGATTTTAGGGCGGAAATTCAGGGGTAAAATCAGAATTCAGCTTACAGGGGGTATTGGGAAGATGGCAGAGGAAACCCGTATTTGTTCGCCTACCGGGAACGCACAAATTCGTCAGACAGATTCTTTTGGATCGGGTTATTTTCGAGCGCCAAGAGGTGGTCGACTTCACGCCGGCGTGGATTTCTCAGTGGATGCTGGTGCAGATGTTTTTGCGCCAATATCTGGCAAAATCGTACGCCGTTCCTATCCCTATGCCCATGATTTGCGGTTTCAAGGTTTGATAATCGAGGGTGAAGGTGTTTTTACTGGTTTTTCTGTGACGCTTTGGTATGTTAAACCGATTGAGGTAAAAATAGGAAAAATTGTAAAGAAAGGTGAGAGGGTCGGAATTGCCCAAGACCTGAGTATTAAATATTTGGGGATTATCAATCATGTGCACATGAATCTGCTTCGCAATGGTATTGAAACAGATTCAAGTGCTCTGCTGGAGTCGTCGGCGCAATGCCAACCAGAAGTGCAGCCATGAAAAAATGGTTTTCGCTGGCTTTTGCTTGTGTGGTAATGCTGTCTGCTTGTGCGGTAGCAGAAGGTTGGAATACTTTCGATGCTCCGCAGACACAAAGCGATACGCAGTTTGTTCAGCAGAGCGCTCTTGTTGCGCTGAAGCTTTCCGGTACGTTGTATCCCGACTGTGAACAACGCTTTTTATCCGGCGATAAAGTATTCGAAGTGCTTCATAGAACCTGTAATGGCATACCCACATGGGAGTTTCGAGTTGCCGCTGGCTTGCGTGCAAAAGCACAAACCGTGCTCACTGATTTAATCGGGTTCTTGGTGGCAGAAGGCTGTTCGGGCAGCAATACGTGCTTTTATGAGGTGAAAGCTTTAAAAAACGGCAAGCACCTGTTAACGCTACACTATCGGGTTAATTTGAGCGAAGGCACTGCGGTTTTAGAAATCTCGGCAAATGGCAAGGTGCAGATTATCAGGGAAACCCATACCGACCTGCCTTCTTGATTACGCATTCTTTTTATCAAAACCTTATTTTTGCACTCAATGGCACGTGCCAGTGCCTGCTGCGCCGCCTGGTGCAGGGCTTTTTCTACCCCCGCTTTTCGCAGTACTTCCAGCCCGGCAAAGGTGGTGCCGCCTTTGCTGGTGACGTTTTCCCGCAGGGTGCTTAGTGGTTCGGGGGATTGGCATGCCAAAGTGGCTGCCCCTAGGAAAGTTTGCGTTACCAGTTTGTGCGCTTGTGCGGGCGCAAAACCCAAGGACTGCGCTGCGTTTTGCAGGGCTTCCATCAGGAAAAACACATAACCGGGGCCGCTGCCAGATATGGCGGTAAGGGCGTTGATTTGCTGCTCTTCTTCCAGCAGCATTGTTTGCCCGCACGCTTCAAACATGGTCTGCACACTTTGGCGTTGGGTTGAGGTGCAGTGGGGGGTAAAGTAAATGCCTGTCATGCCTTGGCCTACAAGGGCGGGGGTGTTGGGCATAACCCTGGCCACTGGGGCTTGGGGTTGCCCGCTCCAATTCTGCAACTGCTCTACACGAACGCCTGCGGCAATGCTGATCAGCAAGGTGCCTTGCAGTTGGGTTTTGTATTGTGTCAGCACGGCTTGCATCATTTGCGGCTTAACAGCCAGCACCACTTGCTCGGCTTGCAGCCCGGTGGGCCATTCGGCGGTGCAAGGTATTTGGGGGCCAAAGCGGGTGGCCGCTTGGGGGTTGGGGTCGATAACATGCAGGGTTTGCGCGGCTTGTGGCATGTGGGCGTGGGCCGTGGCTTTTGCCAGCAGGCCGTTTACAATGGCAAAAGCCATGTTGCCACCACCAATAAATACCGTTTTTTCATGTCAACAATTCCTTTAAAAGTGTGGGCGACAGCGGGTTGGGTTGCCTGTTAATCGGGTTTGGCAGGCCTTGCACCAAATAGCGCAGATCCTACCCGCACGCAGGTAGAGCCGCATTGTATGGCAAGTTCCAGATCGGCAGACATGCCCATGGACAAGGTGTCTGCCCGCCCAATGTGCTGGGCTTGCAATTGCTGAAACAGTGTGCGGCACACCAGAAATTCTTTTTCCAGGTTGGTAGTGGCGTTGTGTGCAAGGTGACTGGCAGGTGTAGGCATGGCACTGGGGATAGTCATCAGGCCACGAAGCGTTAAATGAGGCAGGGCGCTGATTTGTTGACACAGGGCAAGGGCTTCGTGGGGGGGTACGCCGGCCTTGCTGGATTCGCCCGAGGTGTTTACTTGTACCAGTACATTAAGTGGGGCCAGGCCTTCCGGGCGTTGCTCGGAAAGTCTTTTCGCTGTTTTAAAGCGGTCTACGCTGTGCACCCAGTTAAAATACTGCGCTATTTGGCGCGTTTTATTACTTTGCAAAGGCCCAATGAAGTGCCATTCCAGGGGTGGGCATTCGGGTGAGTCGGCCAGATGGGTGATTTTTTCAACGGCCTCCTGAAGGTAATTTTCCCCAAAGGCCTGCTGTCCGGCAAGGGCAAATTGCAGCACGGTTTGTGCCGGAACAGTTTTGCTGACCGCCAGCAGGGTTAAACTTTGGGGCAAACGGCCTGCTTTTTGCAGGCAGCTTGCAGGCGCTGGTTCATGTTTTGCAGGGAATCGGGTGCGTTCATGCGCGGCAGATGACAGGGTACATGCGGAGATTATAGCCAATGAAGCTTCATGAATTACTGCGAACCACGTTGGAAGCCAACGCATCAGACCTGCACTTGTCTGCAGGCGTGCCGCCCATGGTACGCGTAGATGGCGAAATGCGCCACTTGCAGGAAGAGCCCTTGAGCCACGAAGAGGTTCTGGCCTTAATGAAGTCTTCCATGACCGAAGAGCAACAAGCACAGTGGCACGAATCCAAAGAGCTGGATTACAGCATGTCGGTGCGCGATATGGCGCGTTTTCGGGTAAACGCTTTTTTGCAGATGCGCGGTGCTTCGGGGGCGTTTCGTGTTGTGCCTTCGCGCGTGAAAAGCCTGGAAGAACTGGGCGCACCCAAGGTATTCAAAGATGTTTGCAACCACGCCAACGGCCTGGTGCTGGTAACGGGTCCGACTGGTTCTGGTAAAAGTACAACGTTGGCCGCCATGCTGGACCACGTAAACAAAACCCGCCACAGCCACATTTTAACGATTGAAGACCCTATCGAATTTGTGCACACGCCCATGAGTTGCATTATTAACCAGCGTGAGTTGGGAGAGCACACCCACAGCTTTGCCAATGCCTTGCGCGCGGCACTGCGTGAAGACCCGGATGTGATTCTGGTGGGCGAAATGCGCGATCTGGAAACCATACAACTGGCGCTAACCGCCGCCGAAACAGGCCACCTGGTGTTTGCCACTTTGCACACCAATTCTGCCCCTAAAACGCTCGACCGTATTATTGACGCCTTCCCGTCTTCGGACAAAGCAATGGTACGGATGATGCTTTCGGAATCGCTGCGGTCTGTTATTTGCCAAACGCTGCTGAAGAAAAACGGTGGTGGACGTATTGCTGCCCACGAAATCATGGTGTGTACCCCTTCTATTCGCAACCTGATTCGCGAAGGCAAAGTGGCGCAGATGGTGTCGTCTATTCAGACGGGGGCTGATGCGGGCATGCAAACCATGGAGCAGGCGGTGCAGCGTTTGCTGATGAATGGATCGATTAGCCGCGATACAGCCTCGAAAGTAATTAACCGGATTCAAGCCTGAGTTTTACGTGTTCGCGCTTTTGCGCTTGGCTTGTGTTCCATTTTCACGCTGCGGCGCCAGTGCTTTCACGCTGTGGCGCATTGGTATGTGCCGCCCGGCTAAGGCTTTGCCCGAAACCCCGTCTGAAGCCTCACTTGCTCGGCGGCCGTTAACTCGCCCTCAGCGCCAGGCGCTTCGGTGCTCAAACATGCCCGGCCTTCACCCTTCGCAAGGTGAAGCCCCAGACGGCGGGCACCGCCCGAATC
>JAAURO010000233.1 GCA_012032215.1 Limnobacter sp. | reverse complement strand
GAGCATTTGCAAGCGCTCGCGCCCGAATCCACCAAATATGCGCCACAGCGAGTTGATCAGAGGCTCCCTAAACAGTCTGCGCCGAATTTCGAGCTTTCCGTCAGGTAAGAGGAGGTTGCTTTGTTAAAAGTTTACGTTTGGCTGCCTCATGGCAATATGGTGGGGCACGCTTCGCTTTCATTTGGAGCGAACTATGTTAGTTTTTGGCCCGAGGATGCTGCTGGAAAAAAAGACCTGAAAATCAAACGAAGCCACCCTGGCTCGTTTATTACTGCACTCCACGAAGATATTCAGGCAGAGGGCGGGCGCCAGCCTACTACAGTCGTAATTCCGCACATAAATGAGGCAAAATTGTCTCGATTTATTGCTGACCTTATGTCCAATACGCCGAGATATCAACTGGCAAAATACAACTGTTCGCATGTGGTTGCTGAGTGCCTGGAAGTTGCGTGTGAAAAAGAACCCAGCTTTCATCCTTGCGCTCACGATTATGGCTCATTCGGCAAAACTTTCGGTCGGGGTGTCTGGACACCAAATGAAATATTGCGTTACGCGAGAGAACTTGCTGCCTATGGCAAGGTCAGCGTATGAAAGTGATTTATAGCAAGCACTACAACATTGATCTGGGTTTGTTGAACTACTTGCATCCTTTTGATGGAATCAAGTTCCAGACTATTTATGATGGACTGAGGAAAAACAAGAGTATTGAGTTTGTTGAGCCTTCAGGTCCCGTAAGTATGGATATTGTCGATGAATTTCTTTCTAGCATCATGCAGCATCGGGTGAGAAATAAAAACGGTATCTTCCAGGCACTGGAAGTGCCGCGCATACCATTGCTTGGCTTCTCTTTTCTTGATCGAAAAATCCTTACCCCCATGCGTTGGGGGGTTGCCGGAACCCTACTTGGCGCAACACAGGCATTAAAAAATGGCGGTGTTTACTGGAATGTTTCTGGTGGGTACCATCATGCCACACAACAAAATATGGAAGGCTTCTGTATCTATAACGATGTGGGTATCTGCTATCAGACCTTGATTAAAAGTGGTCTACTGGCACCCGATGAAAAAATTCTGATTGTCGATACCGATGCGCACCATGGCAATGGGAATGCGTACACCTTTATGGAAAACAAGCAGGTAACGATTCTTGATATTTACAATGCGGGCATTTACCCGACTTCTGCTTATACCCGCAATCGCGTCGATATTCCGGTGCCTCTTTCACCAGGGGCAGATGGTCAAATTTATTTGCAGAAATACAACGAAGCTTTGAAAAAACTGGATGACAACTATAGCTTGGCTTTTGTTGTTGCCGGTACAGATACTTTAATGAGCGATAAGCTTGGCGGTTTGTGCTTAGGTATTGATGATGTGGCAGAACGAGAAAAGCGCACTCTTCAAGCTCTTGGCCAGCGCTCTGTTCCTGCCGTAATGTTAGGTGGCGGAGGTTACTCTAAAGACAGTGCGAAGAGTGTTATTCGTGCTATTTCGGTTTGTGTTGAATCAGGCATTGGTTAATCAGAGGTTCTTTAAGTTTCCGAAAAGAGAATACCCCCTTACCTCCCATAAAACTGCCTTAGCACCGCATTGCTGTCTGCACTGCGAAACCCCACTGGCGTTTCAAACGCGTTCATGTTTTCGCCGTCAAAAGAGCCATTAAATGGCCCTGCCGAGCGGAACAGCACTTCTGCTTCAAAGGTGGGGGGCAGGGTGGTGGCGCTGGTAATTACCTGCCTGTTTGGGTTGTTGGTAAACCCGCCTTTTTGGCTGGCAACAAAGTCGTCGATGGGGCGCGGGGTTTCTGGTAAATCCAGCGCCAAGGTGGTTTGGCTGGCAAGTAGCAGTGTGGCAAACGTGGCGGTGCGAAGTGTAAGCATGCGAATTCTCCCTGTGAAACCAGAACGCAGTATCAAGCCCATTGCAACACATCGGGTGATATACAAAGAGTGATACTCTTTTATAGCGCTAAACAGGGGGAATGTCTGTCAGTCATTTGCTTCACTCTAAATGGGTAGAAAATACCATTTGAGATGCTGCGCGGCATGTGAGACATTGGTAAAACCGCTGCACCCTATGCAACTTGCGCAAATACCGTATGGCTACACTTCCTTCAGGCAACGTGCTTGCCAACCCGAATTACCACACCAATCTCCAGGCCATGGAGCAACTGGTGCACGAGTTGCGGCAAAGCCTGGCACAGGCTGCGCTGGGCGGGGGCTGAAGGCGGCCCAGCGGCATGTTGGCCGGGGCAAGTTGTTGCCACGCAGCCGGGTGGCGGGGCTTTTGGATGTGGGTTCGCCTTTTCTGGAAATTGCACCTTTGGCAGCCTGGGGGCTTTACGACAATGCTGCGCCTGGTGCGGGTGCCATTGCGGGTATAGGGCGGGTAAGCGGTGTGGATTGCATGGTGGTATGCAACGATGCCACGGTGAAGGGCGGCACGTATTTTCCACTGTCGGTTAAAAAGCATTTGCGTGCCCAGGAAATTGCTGCAGAAAACCACTTGCCTTGTATTTATCTGGTGGATTCCGGGGGGGCCAATTTGCCCAGCCAGGATGAGGTGTTTCCAGACCGCGAGCACTTCGGGCGTATTTTTTACAACCAGGCAAACCTGAGCGCCCAAGGCATTGCGCAAATTGCAGTGGTAATGGGCAGTTGCACCGCAGGTGGTGCTTATGTGCCTGCCATGAGCGATGAAGCCATTGTGGTGCGGGGCCAGTCCACCATTTTTCTGGGTGGGCCACCTTTGGTGAAGGCGGCTACGGGAGAAGAGGTAAGCGCCGAGGAACTGGGCGGGGCCGATGTGCACACGCGTTTGTCGGGTGTGGCAGACCACCTGGCCGAGAACGATACCCATGCCCTGGAAATTGCCCGTTGCATCGTGGGCAACCTAAGCAGGCCACAAAAAAACTACCCGTGGGACATGCAGCCCAGCTGCGAGCCCTTGTACCCGGCGCACGAAATGTACGGCATTGTGCCTACCGACACCAAAAAACCGTTTGACATGCGGCATATTGTGGCGCGCCTGGTCGATGGCAGCGCGTTCGACGAATTTAAGGCCCGCTTTGGCACCACGCTGGTGTGCGGTTTTGCACGTTTGTATGGCATGCCGGTGGGCATTGTGGCCAACAATGGCATTTTGTTTTCTGAGTCATCGCAAAAAGGCGCCCACTTTATCGAGCTGTGCTGCCAGCGCAGAATTCCTTTGGTGTTTTTGCAAAATATCACGGGTTTTATGGTGGGCAAAAAATACGAAAACGAGGGCATTGCACGCCATGGCGCCAAACTGGTGATGGCGGTAAGCTGTGCCAAAGTGCCCAAGCTGACCGTGGTGATTGGTGGGTCTTTTGGGGCGGGCAATTACGGCATGTGTGGGCGTGCATTCGGGCCTCGTTTTATGTGGATGTGGCCCAATGCACGCATTGCTGTAATGGGCGGTGAGCAGGCAGCCGGTGTGCTCGCAAATGTAAAACGGGCGCAGATGGAGGCCAAGGGCCAAAGCTGGTCTGCGCAAGAAGAAGCGGAGTTTAAACGCCCCACCATCGAACAGTTTGACACGCAAAGCCAGCCGTATTACGCCACGGCCAGGTTGTGGGACGATGGCCTCATTGATCCGGCAGATACCCGGCGAGTACTGGGAATGGGGCTTTCTGCCTGCTTGAATGCGCCCATACCAGAAAAGCCGGTTTGGTGTGTTTCGCATGTAGCCATGCGGCAAACAGGGTGGCAACACCAGCGGAGGTTACACGATGACCAGTACGACCAGCAAAGTGGTTTTAGAGCACACCGGCCACGGTGTGGCAACGCTTACACTCAACCGCCCGGAAGTAAAAAACGCCCTGAATGGCGCGCTGATTGCTGCTTTGACCGAGGCGTTTATACGGCTGGGGCAGGAAGAATCGGTGCGCGTAGTGGTGCTGCAAGCCGAGGGGGATGCGTTTTGTTCGGGGGCAGATTTGGCCTGGCTGCAACAGGCCGCTACAGAAAATGAGCACAGCGTGCAAAGCGGGG
>JAAURO010000232.1 GCA_012032215.1 Limnobacter sp. | reverse complement strand
ACAGGGCTGGTGCCACGCTGGTGCAGAGTGCGCAGGCGCTCTTGCACACGGCGGAGCTGGTGGCCAAAGTGCGTGCCCCGTTGCCCGAAGAGTTAAACCAGTATCGGGCAGGCCAGGTGCTGGTTGGCATGCTCAACCCTTTCGATGCGCAAGGGCTGCAAGCCCTCAACCAGGCTGGGCTTACTGCCTTTGCCCTGGAAGCCGCGCCGCGCACCACCCGTGCGCAAAGCCTGGATGTGCTGTCTTCGCAAGCCAATATTGCCGGGTACAAGGCGGTGCTGGTTGCTGCCAGTGAATACCAACGCTTTATGCCCATGCTCATGACTGCCGCAGGCACTGTAAAAGCCGCAAGGGTGCTGGTGCTTGGCGTGGGGGTTGCTGGCCTGCAGGCAATTGCTACGGCCAAACGATTGGGGGCCGTGGTTGAGGCATCGGACGTGCGCCCTGCTACCAAAGAGCAGGTGGAATCGTTGGGGGCAAAGTTTGTGGATGTTCCTTTTGAAACCGATGAAGAGCGCGAATGTGCCCAGGGCATTGGTGGCTATGCTCGCCCCATGCCAGAAAGCTGGATGAAGCGTCAGGCACTGGCAGTGCACGAGCGTGCGTGCAAAGCAGACATTGTTATTACCACCGCCTTGATTCCGGGGCGCAAGGCGCCTGTTCTTGTGTCTGCCGAAACCGTGCACCACATGAAGCCGGGGTCGGTGATTGTGGACTTGGCGGTCGAGCAAGGCGGCAACTGCCCGCTTTCAAAACTGGGCGAGGTAATTGAGGTGCAGGGAGTAAAAATTGTGGGCTATGCCAACCTGGCTTGCCAGGTGGCTGCCGATGCCTCTGCCTTGTATGCCCGCAATGTGCTGGACTTCACCCGGCTGCTGTTTAATGAGCAACACCAGTTTGCACTGAACCTGGAAGACGACATTGTGGCTGCCTGCCTGATGTGCACTGGCAAAGAGCTCAAGCGGGTTGCAGTTTGAGCCGCGCCCGAACTGTTGTGAGCCACTGTGAGAAGGCATTGCGCCACTAAAACGCTTTAATCTGGAGGTCTGTAAGCATGGAAAGCATTAGTCCGACTGTGATGAACCTGATTATTTTTGTGCTGGCCATTTATGTGGGCTACCACGTGGTGTGGAATGTAACGCCCGCCTTGCACACGCCTTTAATGGCTGTTACCAATGCCGTGTCGGCCATCATTATTGTGGGGGCCATGCTGGCTGCGGCACTCACCCAAACGCCGCTGGGCAAATTCATGGGCACGATTGCCGTGGCGTTGGCGGCAGTCAATGTGTTTGGCGGGTTTCTGGTTACCCGGCGTATGCTGGAGATGTTCAAAAAGAAAAACAAGTAGTGCCCAAAACCCACCAATAACCGGGCAACACCGTTGCGCAGTGGTTGTCTGGGCAATTCCAACACGCAGGAGGCATTTCCCCATGGTGCTTAGTATGAATGGCGTTACCTTGCTTTACCTGGTGGCATCGGTTTGTTTTATTCAGGCGTTAAAGGGGTTGTCGCACCCCACCACTTCCCGGCGCGGCAATGCCTTTGGCATGGCAGGTATGGCAATTGCCATACTGACTACTGTGGCGCTTATACACACCTTGGCCGCTGGCGATTTTGCGATGGGGATGGGCTATGTGTTGATGGGCTTGCTGGTGGGCGGCACGGTGGGCACCGTGATGGCCCAGCGCGTGGAGATGACCAAAATGCCCGAGTTGGTGGCTTTTATGCACAGCATGATAGGGCTTGCTGCCGTAGCCATTGCCATTGCAGCGGTGGCTGAACCAGCCGCGTTTGGGATTGTGTCTGCTGAGCCTGGCATTGTGGCTGCCGAGCAACTGGCAACCGTGTCGGTCATTCCGTTTGGCAACAGGCTGGAACTTTTTATTGGCACCTTTGTGGGGGCGATTACGTTTTCCGGGTCGGTGATTGCGTTTGGCAAGCTGTCGGGCAAGTACAAATTCAGGTTTTTCCAGGGCGCACCTGTACGCTTTAAGGGCCAGCATGTGCTCAATGCCTTGTTGGGCGTGCTGATGCTGGGCTGCGGCCTGGCGTTTGCCATTACCCAGGAGTGGCTGCCGTTTGTCGTCATGATGGCGGCCGCTTTTGTGCTGGGGGTTACGCTGATTATTCCAATTGGCGGGGCCGACATGCCGGTGGTGGTTTCCATGCTGAACAGTTACTCGGGCTGGGCCGCCGCGGGCATTGGCTTTTCGCTGAACAACAGCATGTTGATTGTGGCCGGGTCGCTGGTGGGGTCTTCCGGGGCTATTTTGAGCTACATCATGTGCAAGGCTATGAACCGCTCGTTTTTTAATGTGATTCTGGGCGGTTTTGGTGGCGGTGGAGATGCTGCAGCCACAGGGGCTGGTGGTGAAAAACGGCCTGTTAAAACAGGGTCGCCCGATGACGTGGCTTTTTGCTGAGCAACGCGGAAACGGTCACCATTGTGCCTGGCTACGGCCTGGCAGTTGCCCGTGCGCAGCATGCCTTGAAAGAACTGTCTGAAAAACTCACCGAGCATGGTGTTACCGTGAAATACGCCATTCACCCTGTGGCAGGGCGCATGCCTGGCCACATGAATGTGCTGCTGGCCGAAGCCGAGGTGCCTTACGACCAGGTGTTTGAAATGGACGACATCAATAGTGAGTTTGGGCAAACCGATGTGGTGCTGGTGCTGGGTGCCAACGATGTGGTGAACCCTGCTGCGCGCAACGACCCGAATTCACCGATTGCTGGCATGCCTATTCTGGAAGCCTATAAAGCCAAAACGGTGATAGTGAACAAGCGTTCCATGAGCGCAGGTTATGCAGGCCTGGACAATGAATTGTTCTACATGGACAAAACCATGATGGTGTTTGGCGATGCCAAAAAAGTGATTGAAGACATGGTGAAGGCGGTGGGGGTAGTGCAGTTTGCTTTGTTGCGGGTGTTCCAAGGTAAACGAACCCGCTATACTTCTGCTTGCTCAGAACTAATGGCCTGGTTGGTGCAGACTTGTTAACTTAAGTAATTTACGAGAATTTAAAACAGATTTATGAATATCAATGCCAGCATTATCGACCAGCAGTTAAGTGGGCTTCTTGAAAAACACGCTGACTGGTTTCCTGATAGAGATGAAACAAAAAGACGTTCTATTGCGTTTGTTGTGTTGTGCATGGCGAATTTTCTGGATTTTCCCCTGGAAAGTGCCATCGACTGGTTAACCGATGGAGGCAATGATGCTGGCATAGATGGCTTGCACATTGGGGACGTAGAAGACGGTGAGTTTGTCGTAACTATTTTTCAGGCCAAATACAAAAAAAACTGGACGGGGTTTTTAACTTTCCTGAAAACGATGTACGGAAAGTTCTTGGCACTGTTCAGGTGCTGTTTGATCCCCATCGAGATTTAACCTTAAACGCCAGGATCGCACCCAAAGTTGAAGAAATCCGCTCCATGATTCGGGATGGGCTTATTCCAAAGGTGCGTGTGGTGCTGTGTAACAACGGGGCATCGTGGAATGAGGATGCTCAAACCTGGATCAACGATTTAACAAAAAAGCACCCCGACAGGATTGAGGTGCAGCATTTTAATCACGATTCGATTGTGCAGGTGCTTCAAAAAACCAAACCTGTCAATGCCTCGATTCAGCTCAGCGGTCAGCTGATTGCAGAGAACATGAATCATATGCGAGTGCTCGTTGGCCGTGTGGCAGCATCCCAGATTGCCGCTCTTTTTGACCTGCATGGCTATGGTTTGCTGGAAAGAAACATTCGCCGCTATCTGGGTTTGCATGGAAATCGGGTAAATACTGCCATTCACAACACCTTATGTTCAGACAAGGCAGACCAGTTTTATTTTTACAACAATGGAGTTACGGTGGTTTGTGACAGGTTTTCTTACATGTTGGGCCTCGTGTGATTATATTCCAATTCGAAGCTGGCCGCTGTTTAAAGCCCGGCCGTTGTTGGATGATTTAATCAAAGACCTGAAGGAGAGTCGCAATGAGCCATCGCCTGCATAGTAATGCA
>JAAURO010000231.1 GCA_012032215.1 Limnobacter sp. | reverse complement strand
GAATATGATGCAAACCCGGCGATCCGCCCTGCAGACTCAACACTAGGCCGTTTTTTGGCAACTTTTTGCCCTACGAGCATATCTACACTGGCAGGCGTAACAGACGAAGCCCCTCTCCCCCTGTTTGTATACCCATGGGGCACATTCAATGACGGCTCTTCTACCAGCAACAAAAACGTAGAAATCTCTCGTTTTTGTGGGCCTTCGCAGCCAGACTTCATAGAGGCAGAGTTTCAACGCACTCTCCAGCTTTATCAGGAAATTCGCAAGAACGGCTATCAACCAACCTGCTTTCCCCATTCTTACATTGGTGGCACTTGGCTTGAAGCGAAAAACGGACAACGGCGTTTTGTGGTGATGCAAGGCAATCACCGCTTGGCGATACTTGCTCACTTAAAAACAGAAAAATCGATGTGCGCACTATTCCTCAAGCCATAAGCTGTGTACGCGAATCAGAAATTGAAAAGTGGAAAATGGTGACTAGTGGAAAATGCTCTTTGCACCACGCAAGACGGGTATTCAACCTTTTTTTTTATGAAAAGGGTTGGCATGTGGCAAATCTCTTAGAAAAGAAGGCGTGAATTTTTTGGAAGCTGTCAACATGAAATCAGTGAACCTATGTCCTGCGTGTGGCAAAAATGAGTTCAAGAAAAAAGCAGTAATAAACAAACACAACCAGAAAAGTTTTTACAGTTTCAGCAAACTCAAATACGATGGGCTGCTGGACAGTTGGTTAGATGACATTCAACCCGAGATTGTTGACTGTAAAGCGTGCGGCCATCATTGGTATATCCGCCAACCAAGTCCGGATCAACTGGCGAACATGTACAACAAAGGTATGCACTTACTGCCTGGGTTAATATCCCGCGAACCAACCAGGGAAATGTTGGCACACATGCAAAAACTTGCGGAATTGTCTGGACGCGACAAACCTCAGTTGCTTGACTTTGGTTCTGGATTTGGCCGCTGGGCGAAAGCAGCTGCACGAGTAGGGTTTAATGTGTATGCCTACGAACCCAGTCAGGTGCGAAGTACAAAAATGGAAACCGAGTTCACTTTGGTGAATGACATTGCGCAAATTAGCGGAATGAAATTTGATGTCATTAACCTGGAGCAGGTTCTGGAACACGTACCCACACCACTAGAGACGCTAGAGCACATTAAGTGCTATTTTTCAGCGCACTCTGTTTTGCGTGTTCGCGTGCCCAATATTTTAAGACCCCCCGAAGGCAAGAGGCTATGGCATGAATGGCCCTATAACGGCAAACGCGTGCACATTATGGCGCCCTTCGAGCACTTGCACGGTTTTACTCCCGGCTCTTTACAGAAGCTTGCCTCCAGGGCCGGTTTTGAAACCATTACCGGGCTGCGGCTTCTGCGACACTATCCATTTGAATGGCTTCGAACTTGTATTAAACCGCTTATTCCCCAGTGGGGAAGTACCTTTGTTTTACTAAGATTGCCTGCACAATAAGAACCATCAAAAAAATCCGTGCTGGTACATCTTGTTCACCTTTTGGCATGAAAAATCTTGCTAAAAACGGCTGCTTTTCAAAAACTTACATGGCCTAAAAAATGCATTTTGAAAAATGGAAAAACAAATCGGTTCTTATAACCGGCGTATGCGGCACAGTCGGCAGCGAATTGCTACGTCAAATCAGCCAGCTTGGCTGCCGCCGCATAGTGGGCATCGACAACAACGAAAGCGATCTGTTTTTCTTAAGTCAAACCTATGCCGAGCGCGATGAAATCCGGCTGTTTTTGTGCGACTTGCGCGACCGCGAAGAAATTACCCGCAAAATGCGCGGCATAGACATTGTGCTGCACGCAGCGGCGCTCAAGCACGTCATTCTGTGCGAAGAAGCACCACGCGATGCCGTGCAAACCAACATTCTGGGCATGATGAACATCATTGATGCCGCAGAGGCAAATGGCGTTGAACGTGTGCTGTTTACCTCGTCCGATAAAGCGGTAAATCCCACCAACGTCATGGGCACCACCAAACTCATGGGCGAAAGGTTAATTACCGCTGCCAACGCGCACGCCCTGCAAGCCGATGGCCCTGTTTTTGCCTCTACCCGGTTTGGCAATGTGTTGGGTTCACGCGGGTCGGTGGTGCCATTGTTTGCCAGGCAAATTGCCGGTGGCGGGCCGGTAACGCTTACCGATCCAGCCATGACCCGTTTTATCATGACCTTGCAAGAAGCCGTTCGGCTGGTTATGTCGTCGGTGTTTTTGGCAAAAGGCGGCGAAGTGTTTGTCACCAAAATGCCAGTTGCACGCATCAGCGATTTGGCAGAAGTCATGATTGCCGAGTTGGCACCACGTCATGGCCTGCCCCCGCAAGAAGTGGCGGTGCGTTGCATTGGTGGCAAGCCGGGTGAAAAGCTGTACGAAGAGTTGCTGAGCGAAGAAGAAATGCGCCGCACCCTGGAGCTAGAAGATTTCTTTGCCATTTTACCGGCCTTTAAATCGGTGTACCGCAACATTGATTACTGCTACGAAGGCTTGGTAGCAGAGCATGTGAGCAATCCCTACAACTCGCGGCTGGAGCAAGCCATGAGCAGCACCGAGCTGGCAGCCTATTTGCGCGTTAACCACATACTGAAGGCGGAGGAGCACTAATATGCGTTTTTTAATTCTTGGGGGAGACGGCTATCTGGGCTGGCCTACAGCCATGCACCTGGCCGCGCGTGGTCACGAAGTCACCGTGTTCGACAACTACCTGCGCCGCCGTATTGCTCTGGAAACCGATTCTGAACCTTTGGTTGCGCTGTTACCGCTTCCCGAGCGCGCACGCCGCTTTGAAGCAGAAACCGGCAAGCGTATTGAAGTGGTGCTGGGCGATTGCTGTGATCAAGAGCACTTGCTGCTCACTGTGCGCAACGCGGCTCCCGAAGTGATGGTGCATTATGCCGAGCAACCTTCTGCCCCCTATTCCATGGCCAATCAGCGTGCGGCGCGATTAACCTTCCAGAACAACCTGGGGGCTACATTTAATGCCATTGGCGGTGCTGGAAGCAGCACCCGAATGCCATGTCGTTAAACTGGGCACCATGGGTGAATACGGCACGCCCAACATCGACATTGAAGAAGGCTGGATAAACATTCAACACAAAGGGCGCGAGCAAAAATTTCTGTACCCGCGCCAGGCAGGCAGCCTTTACCACACCACCAAGGTACTGGATACCGACCTGCTGTGGTTTTACGTGCGGCTCTATGGCTTGCAGGTTACCGACCTGATGCAAGGGCCTGTGTATGGCCAAAGCACACCTGAAATGGATATACACTCCGATTTGGCAACGGCCTTTAACTACGACGACATTTTTGGCACCGTGGTGAACCGCTTTGTTACCCAGGCAGTAGCTGGCGTGCCACTTACGGTGTATGGCAAAGGTGGTCAAACCCGTGGCTACCTGAACATCAAAGACACCTTGCAATGCATAGAACTGGCGGCCCAAAACCCGCCCGGCAAGGGCCAGCTGCGCGTGCTCAACCAGTTTACGGAAGCGTTTAGTGTGAACCAACTGGCCGAGCGGGTTAAATCGGTAGGCGACCACATGGGTTTGTCGGTAACAATCAGCCCTGTGGAAAATCCCCGCCAGGAAGCCGAAAACCACTACTACAACCCGGTACACAGTGGCCTGCAAGAACTGGGGCTACAACCTCACCTGCTGACCAACGAGGTAATAGAATCCATGCTGGAAAAAGTAATCCGTCACCGCGATGCAATTGATCAACGCAAAATATTGCCACGTGTGCGCTGGAGCACCTGAATGACAGAATCGTATTTTTCAGATCATTTTGAAATTGACGGCAAACCCGTGGGCAAGGGCTGCCCGGTGTATGTAATTGCCGAAGCAGGCGTGGCCCACTTTGGGCAGGAAGAAAAAGCCTACCGCCTGGTAGACCTTGCAGCCGATGCCGGGGCCGATGCCGTGAAGTTTCAGGTATTTGATGTCGATGCGCTTATTTCCAGCGAGCTACCCGACTGGCGCGATCGGCTTTCTGGCCGCCAACTGCCTTCGATGCATTTCGC
>JAAURO010000230.1 GCA_012032215.1 Limnobacter sp. | reverse complement strand
GCAAAACAGCCTTGCGAAATGATTCACTTCATTGGCAAAGACATTCTGTATTTTCATGCCCTGTTTTGGCCCGCCATGCTGGAATTTGCCGACCTGCGCACACCCACGCAGGTCAACGCGCACGGCTTTTTAACCGTAAACGGTGCCAAAATGAGCAAGTCGCGCGGCACCTTTGTTACCGCCGAAAGCTACATTGCCCAAAACATGAACCCCGAGTGGCTGCGCTATTACTTTGCGGCCAAACTGAATGCCAGCACCGAAGACCTGGATTTAAATTTCGACGACTTTACCGCGCGGGTTAACAGCGATCTCGTTGGCAAATACATCAATATTGCCAGCCGATCCAGCGGGTTTCTGGTGAAAAAATTTGCCGGCTGCGTGCTCGGCTCCGCCATGCAGCACCCGCTTTTGGCGCAGCTTCGCAGCCAGGCAGTCCACATTGCCGAGCACTTCGACACCCGTGAATACGGAAAGGCCATTCGTGAAATCATGGCGTTGGCCGACAAAATAAATGCCTACATTGACCAAACCAAACCCTGGGAACTGGCCAAGCAGGCAGAAAACGCCGCCGCGCTGCACGAAGCCTGCTCGGTTTGCCTGGAAGCATTCCGCTTGCTCACGCTCTACCTGAAGCCTGTGCTGCCAGCCCTTGCCAGCAACGCCGAACAACTTTTAGGCCTGCCACCACTGCAATGGGCCGATACCCACACACCACTGAGCAGCAATCAACCCATCCAGCCCTTCAAGCACCTGATGCAACGCGTAGAGCCAAGCCAAATCGAAGCCCTGGTAGAGGCCAACCTCCAAAGCCTGACAAGCACACCATCCAACCCAGGCAGCCAACCCAGCACCCCTACCGCCACACCCATGCAAGCACCCACGGAACAACCAACCCCGGCCAACGCATTCATTCACATTGATGATTTTTCCAAAATAGATTTACGCATTGGCGAAGTGCTGGCCTGCAATCGCGTAGAAGGCTCTACAAAACTGCTGCAACTTACCGTGAATTTAGGCGAAGCAAAAAACAGAAACATTTTTTCAGGCATTGCCGCCCATTACACACCCGAAGATCTGGTGGGCCAAAAAGTGGTGGTGGTGGCCAACCTCGCGCCCCGCAAAATGAAGTTTGGCGTGTCTGAAGGCATGGTGCTGTGCGCCGCCTCCGACGACGACTCCGTGTTAACGGCACTCACTGCCCTGCCTGGCGCACAGGCTGGCATGAAAATCCGTTGAGCCAGCCCCTGCAGCCTTTCCGGCCCCGCCTGCTGGACACCATGCAGGGCTATTCACGCCAACGCTTTGGCAAAGATATTCTGGCCGGAATTACAGTAGGCATTGTGGCTTTGCCACTGGCCATGGCGTTTGCAATTGCCAGCGGCCTGCAACCACAGGCTGGCATTTTTACTGCCGTGATGGCGGGTTTTATTGTGTCTGCGCTGGGTGGGTCTTCGCGGCAAATTGGTGGCCCCGCAGGCGCGTTTATTGTGGTGGTGCTGGGCATTGTCCAGCAGTACGGCATTGCCAACCTGATTCTTTGCACCCTCATGGCCGGCATACTGCTTTTCCTGATGGGGTTAACCGGCATGGGCAGCCTGATTCGCCTGATTCCCGTCAGCATTGTGATCGGTTTTACCAATGGCATCGCTGTACTGATTGCCTTGTCCCAGATCAAAGATTTTCTGGGCCTGAACAACATTCCCACCGGGCAACACTTTTTTGAAAACCAGGCACGCCTGTTCGAAGCCTTGCCTGCTTTCAACCCCCAGGCCGCCGTGCTTGCGAGCGGGTGTCTTCTGGTGCTCTTTTTGTGGCCCGCCAAATCCCAAAAACAGAAAACCCAGACTGTGAGTACACCGCATTTTTTGCGAATTCCATCACGTGTATTACCAGCCTGCCCGCCAGCCTGGTAGTGCTTGTCGTTGGCAGTTTTGTTGCCTGGGCGCTTGGCCTGCAAACAGAAACCATTGGCAGCCGTTTCGGAGGCATTCCTTCTGAACTACCCAGCTTTACCCTGCCCACCATTGCCTTGTCGGAACTGCCAGCCTTAACAGGCCCTACGCTTACCATCGCATTTTTGTGTGCCATAGAATCGCTGTTGTGTGCCCGCGTAGCAGACAGCCTGACCCACGACCGGCACGATCCCAATCAAGAACTGATGGCGCAAGGCATTGCCAACGTGGTATCGCCACTTTTTGGGGGCATGCCAGCCACGGGCACCATTGCCAGAACAGTCACCAATATCCGCTCTGGGGCCACCAGCCCTGTTTCAGGAATGGTGCACGCTGTCACCCTGCTGCTGATTCTTCTTGTGTTTGCACCCTTGGCAGCCCACGTACCTCTTGCGGTGCTTTCGGCCATTTTGATGTTTGTTGCATACAACATGGGCGAATGGCGGGCGTTTAAAAAACTGAAGCATTACAGCGGGGTTTACTGCACCGTACTGCTTTCTACTTTTGTGCTGACAGTCGTTGTTGACCTGACAGTAGCCGTGCAGGTTGGTCTGATACTGGCAAGCCTGTTTTTTATCTACAGGGTTTCCAGCCTGACCACCTTTTCTCCCATGACCCTGAAACCCGAAGAGCAACATGCTGGCATTCAGGCTTACCACATTTATGGTTCACTGTTTTTCGCGGTAGTTGGCAAAATAGATGCGCTACTCGACCCCCAGCGCACGCCCAAAGTGCTGGTGCTGGACATGCACCAAACCATTTCCATCGACACCACAGCCCTTGAAAGCCTGGAAACCCTGCACCAGAATCTGGTGCGCGCTGGGTCCTACCTGATCTTTTGCGGACTGAACCCCCAAGCACTCTCGCTGTTCAAGCGTTCTGGCTTTTCAGGCCGCCTGACAGCAGGGCAAGTACAGGAAAATTTTGCACAAGCCATTGAACAGGCTAGAATTCACGTCCAGGAACAGACTTCGCCACAACACCCAAACCCACAGGAACCCGGCTCACCATGAAATACGAATCAGAAGCCACGCAATTTATCAAACAGCTCAAAGAAGAACGCCCCTACCTTGAAAAGAACAGCAAAAAGGCCGCAACCTGTTGTGGGATAAAAAATTCAATCAGGAGCTACAAGAGGGTTTTGAGCAAAACAAAGTAGCCCAGAAAGCCTACGTCTACCAGCCTGAATGAAATCCGCCACAGACAGCACGCCGAATGTGCTGGATGGCGTGGCACTGGCACGCCTGTATGGCGAACCGCTGTTTACCGTGCCCAGCGATTTGTACATTCCACCCGATGCACTGGAAGTGTTTCTGGAAGCCTTTGAAGGCCCGCTGGATTTACTGCTCTACCTGATTCGCAAACAGAATTTTAATATTCTGGACATTCCCATGGCCGACCTGACCCGGCAGTATCTGGTGTACATCGAAGAAATTCGAACCAGAAACCTGGAACTGGCCGCAGAATATCTGCTGATGGCCGCCATGCTGATCGAAATCAAATCGCGCATGCTGTTGCCGATTGTAGCCAAAGACGACGGCACCGAACCCGAAGATCCACGCGCCGAACTGGCCCGGCGGCTTATTGAATACGAACAAATGAAACTGGCCGCACAAGAGCTGGACAAGCTGCCCTTGATAGGCCGTGACTTTGGGTGGCACACGCCTTTCACGACCCGATGGGCGTAGAAAGCCTGCCCGAGGTAAGCCCCACAGACCTTCTGCAAGCATGGAAAGAAGTACTGCATCGCGCGTCCTTGGTTAAAACACACACCATATCGCGCGAACAGCTTTCTGTGCGCGAACACATGACGCTTATTTTACGCAAACTGCAAAACCGCAAATTCGTGGAATTCTTCGACCTGTTTGACACCACATGCGGGGTGCCCGTGGTAGTGGTACATTTTATTGCCATGCTGGAATTGACCCGCGAAGGCTTGGTGCGGATTACACAGGCGGATGCTTATGCGCCAGTGTATGTGCGGCTTGGCTACGAGGAATTGGATTAAGCCGGGCTTGGGGCTTAAGGCGGGGGGTGCCTGGCGGGCTGCGGATGCGGTTCCGCGTTCGACGTTCGGCGTTCGGCGTTCGGCGTTCGCGTCG
>JAAURO010000229.1 GCA_012032215.1 Limnobacter sp. | reverse complement strand
ACACACTGTGGATCGCCATGTTTGCAACGACCAGTGCACTGCGGCGCAGGCCACACAACCCCAACCACCCGAACTGCTTCAGGCAGCCAGCCTGGCTGCCACCTGCGCGAACTGCCACAGTGCTGCAAGCGCCAGCCACACAGCAAAATCGGGGCCGGAATTCCCAGCCTTTCAGGCTTAAGTACCGCCTACATTAAAAACGCCTTGCTGGCTTACAAAAACGGGCAACGCACCGGCACGCTAATGCCTCAATTGGCCAAAGGCTATACCGACGAACAAATACACACCCTTGCCAACTACCTGGGCAGTCCCGGCAAACCGGGCAAGGCAGGCCAACCCCAGCAGAAAAACCAGCAAGCAAAGGGGCAACCATGAAGCGCCGCCAATTCATTCAAAACCTGGCAAAAAACGGCCTGCTAGCGCCCATAGCGGTTCGCACAGCTCTGGTTGCTGGTTCATCGCTGGGGGCAGCCTCTGCCTGGGCAGGTGTGCAACCTGCCAGCCCCCCCGCCCCACTGGCAGGCTTGCAAAAAGCCCGCGTGGTGGTGGTGGGCGGCGGCTATGCCGGTGCAACTGCGGCCAAATACATCCGGCTGTTTTCTAACCATGCGGTGCAGGTTACGCTGGTTGAACCCAACGCCCACTTTATTTCGTGCCCCATGTCCAACCTGGTGGTGGGCGGCATGCGCCAACTGGGCGAACTCATTACCCCCTACCACGGCCTTACCCACTACCACGGCATTGCCCACGCCCGCGCCTGGGCACAAAGCCTGCACACCGACAAGCGCCAGGTGCAACTGGCAGACGGCACCACCCTGCCCTACGACAAGCTGGTGCTGTGCCCGGGCACCCACCTGCAAATGCACACCATTGAAATCTGGAACAAGCCAACGCCAGCGGCGTCACCGTGCAAGCCTGGCACGCGGGGCCCGAAACCCTGGCGCTACGCGCCCAATTACAGGCCATGCCCAATGGTGGCACCTATGCCATTGCCATTCCCAAGGCCCCTTACCGCTGCCCACCCGGCCCCTATGAACGCGCCAGCCTGGTGGCCCAGTACTTCAAGCAACACAAACCCAACAGCAAAGTACTGATTCTGGATGCCAACGAAAACATTCAATCCAAAGGCAAACTGTTTACCGCAGCCTGGCAAACCAACTACCCCGGCATGGTGGAATACCGCCCCAACCACCGCGTGGTGGCCGTGGATGCCCGCAACAAAACCCTGCATTTTGAATTTGAAAACCCGATTACCGCCGACGTGCTGAATGTACTGCCCGAAATGAGCGGCGGCCTGCTGGCCGTAGAAAGCGGTTTGGCCAACCTGAACAAACGCTGGGCCGAGGTGCACTACCAAACCTTTGAATCGGTGCTGGCCGAACATGTATTTATTGTTGGCGACACCGTGCAAGGCGCCCCCAAAATGCCGAAAAGCGGACACATGGCCAACTCACAGGCCAAAGTGGCGGCAGCAGCTATTGTTAGCCAGCTTGCAGGCCTTGCGCCCAATCGGCAGCCCGTGACCAACAACACCTGCTACAGCTATGTAAACGCCGAACAAGCCATTCACGTAGCCAGCGTGCACCAATACAACGCCGAACAAGCCACGTTTTTGCCCGTGGAAGGTGCAGGAGGCCTATCAGAAACACCCAGCACACTGGAAGGCAACTACGCTTGGGGTTGGGCGCAAAGCATGTGGGCAGACATGCTGGTTTAGCACCAGTGCCCCCAATTAGTTGCCCCTAGAGTTCATGCTCGGTTTTTCTAAGGCAGCGAGCTGGTTTTGCAATGTCTCTTGCAATTGCTTTACTTCATCCATCAAAGAATCAAAGCGAGTAATACTTGCCTCATCCGATTTCCACTTTCCTGTTTTAGGATCCCTCTCGCGCATGTCAACGCCAAGTGATGCTTCTTTATGATTTAGCGTATCCTTTATTCCCTTTAACTTTTCACGTAAATGTCTGTGCATCAACCGTTGCGCGGGAACGGCTGATGGGGTTTGCCGTTTTCGCACACCTGTCACGCGCACTGCTGGCAGTTGGCGGAATATAACCCTTGAACTTGGCTGTTCAGATTCAAGGGCATTGAGAGCATCCAACTCCTTCTGGCCAACCCCCTGAAAGGGGTTTCCGTTGCGATCCGCCAGAGCGGACAAAGGTACAGTTTCAGAACGCCCAGATTCAGCCCCCCCTAGCGAACTATCTGGTGTACCCTCATCAAACACTGGATTCATACGAAAGTTTGAAGGTTGCCGCTGCAACGCGGCGAATTGGGGTACATTTGATGTGCTGCTCAACCTTGATTCTTGTGACACGGGTTCTTGAGCCGGCGGAGCCAACCTTGCAAAAAGTTCTTCAGTGTCTGGCTGAGCATTTGACCACGAAGTATTTAAAAACGGCTCCCTCGCCAACCTTGCAAACTCTTCGTTGGCGCGCCGTACGTTTTCTTGCGGGGTTTGTAACCCTGGTTGATTGCTCTCCCTCCATTCCTTTCTCAGAGCACACAAGTCCTTAATCAACGTTACGGGGCCGATGTCATTTGTGCTTTTGCTTTTTGTGTGTCTCAGATTATCAACTACCCGCTTTAGCTGCGCTACTACCCGACTTTTAAAACCATTTACAATTTCGCTACTTGAGCAGCGCTTGCCGAACCAAGAGGTGCCCCGAGACGGTCTGCCGCGCGCCAGTTGCTGACTCTGTGTACCCAAAAAAGCTGGGAAACCTTTTTCACACAATAAACGCACTTCTTTGCATTCCTCGGTAATTTTTCCAACAGATGCGGCATACTGTTCCACTCCGTCCTTAACGGCATTAAATTTTCGGTGAAATTCAAGCGAGGGCTGGCTGTTGTTTATTGCTGGTTCAATTTCGGTGATGCCCGCCCGCGAAGACCCTGCAAACAGCTCATTTGCCAGCTTTGCCACTGCATTTCGCATAAAAGCCAAATTACCTCGGCTTTCAGATACGTGCTTTTCAAACGAGCCTACAGCATTCCGCAAGTGTTTTAGCCTACAATCCATCACCTGGTTTTGTAAGTCTTGTGATTTCTGTGTTACCGTTAACCCGCCCATAGTGCTACTACCTTATTGGCAAAAAAACTATGTGGTAATTATTTAAGAAAAGTTCACTAAAACTCAAGAAAGCCGTAATTATAGCGGGGAAAATGTAATATGGCATAGGTTTTGCAGTTCTTTCTTGCCCTGGCACTGAGGGTGTGGCTCCCGGCGATTAAAGCGGTGCCCGCCGTCTGCGGTTTTATCTTGCGAAGGAATAAGGCCGGGCATGTTTGAGCACCGAAGCGCCTGGCGCCGCAGGGCGAGTTAACGGCCGCCGAGCAAGTAAAGCAGCAGGCGGGATTCGGGCAACGCCTAGCCGGGTGGCATGCCCTCAGTGCCAGGGCAAGAAAGCAGAACCGGAAAGACTATGCCATATTGTGGTTTTTCAGCTATAACGCGCCATTCTGATGCACCACCCACCCCAATGGTAGACACCCGTATTATTCGGCATTAAGGTCTTGCAGCGCCTTCACTAACAGGTTTTTTGTCAACTGCAAATTCGCCAAACGTTGTGAATGGCCAGGGCGTGCAAGTGCACCTTTTTGATGTTCCGCAGAACTGCGCTGCCTGATAGACAGCTGGTACATTCCGAACGCCTTTTTAAGAGCCAACACCTTATTTCCAACATGCGCAGACAACTTACCCAATTTTCGCAGTTCAATGCGCAGTGGATGTTCCTTAGCGAGTTCAGGTGAAAGCTGCGCTTGCTTTGCCTCAATACGACGACTCAGATGGCCGTTCAACGCTTCTTCTGCGTTTTTCAGCAAGCTCAGAATTGCGTCTTCGCTTGTATCCGTGTCGTTTTGTGTACCGCCCCCAACAGAAACCGCTTTCTGTGATAGCTCCAGGTGCACAGAGGCTTTCATTGATGCGCTGCCCGTGCCGGAAGGCTTTTGTTTTAAGCTCTGAATTTCAGCCAGAATTGCACCACGTCTTGCCTGTAAGTCGTCGAACTCAGCAAGTTCCTGTGGCGTAGCGGAGTGATTGCCGTTTTCACCACGC
>JAAURO010000228.1 GCA_012032215.1 Limnobacter sp. | reverse complement strand
AGTGGCACCCAGGTGGCCTGACACGCTGTTTGATTCCAATCCAATGAGCCATTGTGCATGCCAGATGTGGCGGCATGAAACGCTTGCTTCGGCTGCTGGGCTGTTTTCTGTGCGTGTGCGCCTTGTTGTTGCTGGCTGTGCGGTTTGGCCGCGTTGGTTTGGCCGAGTTTGTCTTCAAACCCGCAGTGGCTGAAATTCCCCAAGTGTACAGCCGACATGCCATGGATCGCCAAAACAGCATTGCCAATATCAACAATGGTGCGCAGTGGCTTGAGGTGTGCAGCCGCATTGAACGGGCTATTGCACTCGATCCCACTCAGGCCCGGTATTACCGTTGGTTGGGTTTGGCGTATCTGGCGCGCTCTGGGGTGGCCGCTGCTGGTTCGGGCCTCTGGATGCAGTTTGTGGGTCAGGCCGGCCAGGCATTTGAAGAGGCCCTGAAGCACAATCCAGCTTATGTGTATGCATTAGGCGATTTGCTGATCACCAAAAACCTGCTGCGGCAATACGATGCGCAAACCGTATATCTTTTGCATCAACTGCTGCAATTGGGTCCGCGCGAAGTGGCTTTGCACCAGTCGGTGTTGCTGGCGTATTTGCCTCAATTTGAATGGTTGGGTGAAGCGGTGCAGCAGGCTGTGCTGGGGGTGTGGGAGCAGGCCCTGGCTGTTAACCAGACCCGGCTGAATCTGGTGCTTGGTGATGCAGCCAGGCGTGCCGGTGCCTGCGGTTTTTCTGGCAAAGGAAAAACCGTGCAACAATGGCACCCGCAAGTGTGTGCACGAATTACTTTTCCTGTCCAGCAATTCACAAAACTACAGTGTAAACGAGGCTTTTCTGTGAGCACCTTGTTGCGTGCGTTCTTTTGGGTAATCCCTCTTGCGTTGGCCTCGTGCGGATTGTTTGCCGGGGGCGAGCTGGTGTGGGCGCAGGCATGCACGGCGATTCTGGTGTGTCTGGGTTTGATTGGTGCATTGTTGGCTATTGCCGCAGGAGTGTTGCCTGTGCCGAAGCCAAGCCGTTGGCAGCTGTGTTTTCTGGCGGCCTTGCTGGCGCTTGCCTTGCTGTTTGAGGTGCAGGGTAGCCAGGTGTGGGGCTGGAGCGTGTTTAAGGCAGACACGGTGCGCCAGGCTTTGGTGACGTGGGTATACCTGGCTTTTTCTGTGCTGTGCATGCTGTTGGTGCGAACGCGTTCGCAGGTGTATACGGTGTTGTGGGCGTTGCTCTTGATTGCCGTTGTGCAGGCATTGCTGGGCATGGTGCTGGTTTCTGCAACATCAGGGTATTGGCTGCGGGGCGATTTTAATGCCTACACTTCGGTTAAAGGTACGTTTTTTAACAAAAACAATTTTGCGGCCTTCATGAATCTTGCGGTGTTCTCGGGTTTGGGCTTGGTGTTGCTCAAGGTGTTGAATGCACGCTCTTTCAAAAGCAGGGGGCTGATGCGTTTTTTTGCAATGGTGCAGCAGGCACAGCAAAACGGGCTGGCTTTGCTGGTGTTGCTGGTCCTGGTGTGTGTGATTGCCATTGCACTGAGTAAAAGCCGTGCGGCTGCAGGTTTGTGTGCCCTGGGTTTTCTGGGTTGGTCGGCGGGTGTGGTGTGGCTGTTTTCCGGGGTGTCTGGGCGCGTGGTGCGTTTCTCTAAAAGGGTGCTGGTTGGCGCTTTGGTGGTTGAGGTGTTTGTATTAATCGGGTCTGGTTGCCTTGAATGCAGGTTCTGGCCCGACAGAGCAAAAGCCGTTGTTTGAAAACGCACAGCAGCAGTACGAAGACACCATTTCCGGGCGCATGCAGCCTTCGTTGGTGGCGTTGGCGCGCATGGATGAGCACCCTTGGCTGGGCGCAGGTGCTGGAACCTTTCAGTGGTTTTTTACCCGATACGAAGGGTCGGCCACGCCGTTTGATTATTTTAAGTATGCACACAGCGACCCCATTCAGTTTGTCATGGAAGCCGGGTGGTTTGGTTTGGTGCTCTGCGGTTTGTTGCTGGCTGCGCCATTGGCAGCAGGCTGCGCGGCGCTGCGCGGCCCCACGGTGTCTTTACGGGCCAAGGTGCTGGTGCCAGGCATGGTGGTGGGGGTGGTGGCTGTGATGTTGCACAGCCTGATTGATTTTCCGCTGCAGCTATTTGGTGTGGTGCTGCCGCTGATTGCGGTGCTCAATTGCCTGATGTTGCTGGAGTTGCCTTCTGAGCGGCAGCCAGTAGCCAATCAAAAGCATGTCTAATCCGTTTATTTAAACCAGGAATTAAAACCAGAACCCATGAAGCTTTCTGAATTTACTTTGCACGAGTATCCCTTGCTCGATAGCCTGAATCACTCCCACAGCGTGTGGCTGGTAACAGGGGTAGCTGGTTTTATTGGCAGCAATTTGCTGGAGGCTTTGTTAAAAGCCGGGCAAGCCGTGGTCGGGCTGGATAACTTTGCGACAGGCCTGCGCAAAACTGCAAGAGGTGCAGGGCCTGGTTTCAGAAGAGCAGTGGGGGCGGTTTCGTTTCGTGGAGGGCGATATCCGCAATCCCCAGGATTGCGCTCAGGCCTGCGAGGGCGTTGATTACGTGCTGCATCAGGCTGCTTTGGGCAGTGTGCCGCGTAGCCTGGCTGATCCGCTGACCACCAACAACACCAACATCACTGGTTTTTTGAACATGCTGCTGGCTGCCCGGCAAGCACGTGTGAAACGTTTTGTGTACGCGGCTAGCAGTAGCACCTACGGCGATCACCCTGCTTTGCCCAAGGTGGAAGACCGCATTGGAAACCCACTAAGCCCGTATGCAGTTACCAAATATGTGAACGAGCTGTACGCGCAGGTGTTTGGTGCCATGGGTGATATTTCGGTGATGGGGTTGCGGTATTTCAATGTGTTTGGAAGGCGACAGAATCCCGAAGGGGCTTATGCTGCAGTCATTCCCAAATGGGCGGCAGCCATGATTGCCGGTGACAAAGTGCACATTAACGGCGATGGCGAAACCAGCCGCGATTTTTGCTATATCGACAATGTGATTCAAATCAATTTGCTGGCGGCTCTAACCCAAAACCCGCAAGCCATTAATCAGGTGTACAACGTGGCGGTGGGCGACCGCACCACCCTGAACCAGTTGTTTGCCGCGCTTAAAAACGCATTGGCTGGTTTGGGGGCGCAGTATCTGCAAGACCCTGTGTATGCCGGTTTTCGGGCGGGCGATGTGCGGCATTCGCAGGCCAGTATTGAAAAAGCGCAAGAATTGCTGGGCTACAGGCCTTTGTTTTCCATTGGCAACGGAATTGCGCAGGCCATGCCTTGGTATGTGGCGAATTCATAATGCAGTGGTGGCGTGTGTTGCTGAAGTTTTTTTCTGCGCGGGCGCTGGGCATGGCGTGTACCACGGCCTATGCCGTGCTGATAGCCCGTGCCGCTGGTCCTGAGCAGTATGGCCGTTACAGCTATATTCTGATTTTTTTCGGGCTGTTTTCGATTCCGGCGGGAGTGGTTGGGCCAATATTTTAATTCGCAAATTGCAGCCCAGGCAGTCAATCCGGAAGTGCTGAAAAACTGCTGCGGCAGGCCGACCAATATGCCTTTCTGCTTGCCTTGCTGTTTGGTGGTTTTTGCTGGCTGCAAGTGTGTTGACAGAAGGGTTGGAGGTTGGCTATGCGGTGGCGCTTTTGGCGGCAGTGGCCTTGTTTACCACGCAAAATCGGTGGTGGCACTGGCAGTAACACGTGGGCTTGGCAAGTCGCATGTGTCGGTGTTGTCTGAACAGGTGCTTAAGCCCTTGCTGGGTATGGTATTGGTGGCAGGCCTGGTGTTGTTGCACTATACCCCGGTGCAGTTGGTGCACCTCGTGCTGGTTTTGTGCGTTGCCTCTGCGGTGGCTTGTGCCTATTCAGTGTGGACCCAACACCGCAACGTGGCTTCTGTTTCGGGTGTGGAACTCCAGGTGCATGCCAGGGGTGAGCGGGGGGGCGCTATTTTTCACTGACCGAGCTTTTTTTGCTGTCGGGTGGGGCCTTGGCGTTTGCTGCCAATGCCAGTGTAGATACCCTGGTACTAAGCCACCTCGGGTCGTTCACCGACACGGGCAACTACAAAGTGCTG
>JAAURO010000227.1 GCA_012032215.1 Limnobacter sp. | reverse complement strand
GGCTGGCCTGCTGCGCGCGGTTGCTATTGTGCTCGCCAACGGCCTGGCACTGCTCGGAGTCCATGCCCCACAGAGAATGTAGTTGTCAAGTCGCATCAAGCCAAGAATAAAGCCCTTTAAAAATTAGGGTTTTACAAATCGTTCGGCTGTCGTTGCAAGGCGGTATAACCGTGTGGGCTTTGTTAGAATCAAGCTCTATGAGGTACAAAGGTTTTTCATGAACGCACCCGCTGGATTCAAAACAATTCAACCCACTGCAGGCGAAGCCGCGCGCCTGCGCGAAATTCCCTACAACTACACCTCGTTTTCTGACAAAGAAATCGTGTGCAGAATTCTGGGCGCCCGGGCATGGGAAATTTTGCAGCAACTGCGCCAAGAGCGCCAAACGGGCCGCTCTGCACGCATGCTGTTCGAGGTTTTGGGCGATATCTGGGTGGTGCGGCGCAACCCTTACCTGCAAGACGACCTGCTGGACAATCCCAAGCGCCTTGCCGCGCTTATTGAAGCACTGTTTCACCGCCTCAGCGAAATTGACAACCGCCGTCAAGATTCCAGCGCCGGCGATGCACCGGTTCAAACCCGCAACGAACGCGTGCGCGAGCTGCTTTCCAGCGCTGAAAAGGCTGTGTTCGAGTTTCAGAAAGAATTCGATGCCACGCACGCATTGCGCACGCGGGCAGCCAAAGTGCTGGGCCAGCACACCGCCAAAGACAACATCAAGTTCGATGGCCTTTCCCGCGTGTCGCACGTAACCGACGCCACCGACTGGCGCGTGGAGTACCCCTTTGTGGTACTTACCCCCGATTACGAATCCGAACTCCCCGGCCTGGTAAAAGCCTGTATCGAATTGGGCTTAACCATTATTCCACGCGGAGGTGGCACAGGCTACACAGGCGGGGCTATTCCCCTAACGCCTTTGTCTGCCGTCATTAACACCGAAAAGCTGGAAGAACTTGGCCCGGTGGTCATCGAGCAATTGCCCGGCACCACGCAGGAATATGCCACCATTTTCAGTGGCGCAGGCGTGGTGACCAAACGCGTGGCCGATGCCGCCGATGCCGCCGGGCGCGTATTTGCCGTAGACCCCACCTCTGCCGAGGCCAGTTGCATTGGTGGCAACGTGGCCATGAACGCAGGGGGGCAAAAAGCCGTGCTGTGGGGCACCGCGCTGGATAATCTGGCCTGGTGGCGTATGGTCGATCCACAAGGCAACTGGTTGGAAATTACCCGTATTGCCCACAACCTGGGAAAATTCACGATGCCCCGCAGGCAATTTTCGATCTGGTGTGGTCTGACGGCCTTGCCAAACCGGGTGCCAAAGTGCTCAAGCGCGAAACCTTAACCATTGAAGGGGCACGGTTTCGCAAAGCAGGGCTGGGCAAAGATGTTACCGACAAGTTTCTGGCCGGCTTGCCCGGCGTGCAAAAAGAAGGGTGCGATGGCTTAATTACCTCTGCCAAGTGGATTTTGCACCGCATGCCGCCGCATGTGCGCACGGTGTGCATGGAATTTTACGGCCAGGCGCGCGATGCCGTGCCTTCGATTGTTGAAATCAAAGATTACCTCGAAGGTCCGGGCAAGGCCTGTGGCGCACTGCTGGCCGGCCTGGAGCACCTCGATGAGCGTTATCTGCGCGCAGTGGGCTACAGCCCGAAATCCAAACGCGGCGCGTTTCCTAAATGGTACTCGTTGGCGACATCGTGGGCGATTCTGAAGACGCCGTCGCCAAAGCCGCCTCTGAAGTAATACGCCTGGCCAATGGCCGTGCTGGCGAAGGCTTTGTGGCGGTCAGCCCCGAAGCGCGCAAAAAATTCTGGCTGGACCGTGCACGCACAGCTGCCATTGCACGGCACACCAATGCCTTTAAAATCAATGAAGACGTAGTTATTCCCCTGTCGCGCATGGGGGAATACACCGACCACATCGAACGCCTGAACATTGCGCTCTCGATTCGCAACAAACTGAAGCTGGTGGCCCAGCTGCGCAGCCTTTTTGAAAACCCGCTGGTGCTGGGCAAAAGTGATGATGCTGAAACTGATCGCCTGTCGGTTGAAGAAGTTCTGGGTGATCGCGTTGAGCGTGCCAAAGCCTTGCTAGAGCAAACCCACACCCGCTGGAGCTGGTTGCTGACCAATCTGGGCGGCGAGTCGTCGGTCAGGCAGCTTGCAGGCAGTGCTCAGTTGCCTGGCGCACGTGTGCAAGAAGCCATGCCGGTGCTGGCCACGCTGGGCTTGCCCGAACCAGTAATCGCCGAGCTGCACGCCCGGGTTGCCCGGCAACCCGATGCGACGGTGTTTGATGTTCTGCAAGACCGCACGGTTCGGGTTTCCTGGAAGGCCGAAATTCTCAAGCCCTTGGGCCACGTGTTTGCAGGCGGAATTTTTGCACCGGTTGTTGAATCGCTTAAGGCCGTGCACCAGCAAGTGCTGAAAGGCCGTGTGTTTATCGCGCTGCACATGCACGCAGGCGATGGCAATGTGCACACCAACATTCCGGTCAATTCCGACAACTACGAAATGATGCAGGAAGCCGAGTCCACGGTAGAGCGCATTATGGAAATTGCCCGCGAACTCGACGGCGTTATTTCCGGCGAACATGGCATAGGCATTACCAAATACCAGTTTTTAACCGCCGCTGAACTCAAGCCCTTTCAGGACTACAAGCAGCGCATCGACCCACAAGGCCACTTTAACAAAGGCAAGCTGTTGCCGGGCAGCAACCTGGCCAATGCCTACACCCCCAGCTTTGGCCTGATGGGCCACGAAAGCCTTATTATGAGCCAATCCGACATTGGCTCGATTGCCCATTCCATGAAAGACTGCCTGCGCTGCGGCAAATGCAAACCCGTGTGTGCCACCCATGTGCCACGCGCCAACCTGCTGTACAGCCCGCGCAACAAAATTCTGGCCACCTCGTTGCTGGTAGAGGCCTTTTTGTACGAAGAGCAAACCCGGCGCGGGGTTTCCATCAAGCACTGGGAGGAGTTCGAAGACATTGGCGACCACTGCACAGTGTGTCACAAGTGTCTAACCCCTTGCCCGGTCGATATCGATTTCGGCGATGTGTCCATGAACATGCGTGCCTTGCTGCGCAAAATGGGCAAAAAAAGCTTTAACCCCGGCACTGCCACAGCCATGGCCTTTTTGAATGCCAAAGACCCCGCCACCATTAAGGCCCTGCGTGTGGGCATGGTAGATATCGGTTTTAAGGCCCAGCGC
This sequence comes from Limnobacter sp., assembly GCA_012032215.1. Classification (GTDB taxonomy): domain Bacteria; phylum Pseudomonadota; class Gammaproteobacteria; order Burkholderiales; family Burkholderiaceae_B; genus Limnobacter. The sequence continues at coordinate 884 of JAAURO010000227.1, read as the reverse complement.
CTGGCTTACAAAGTAGGCAAAGCCCTGGGCCTTGTAGACCGCCAAACCAGTAAGCCACCTTCTACAGTGGGCAAGGCACCCATTCGCGAGCAGGTGATACATTTTATCAACAAACCCATGCCCGGCGGGCTGCCCAAAAAAACGGCACGCGCTTTGCTGGACATCGAAGACAGCGATTACGTGCCGGTAATCCGCAATCCAAAAACCACGCAATCCGATTCCGAAGCGGTGTTTTACTTTCCCGGTTGTGGTTCTGAGCGTCTGTTCAGCCAGGTGGGCCTGGCCACACAGGCCATGTTGTGGCATGTGGGTGTGCAAACGGTGTTGCCGCCCGGCTATCTGTGCTGTGGGTATCCGCAGCGTGGCACCGGCCAGTTTGATGTGGCGGAAAAAATGATCACCGACAACCGTGTGCTCTTTCACCGCGTAGCCAACACCCTGAATTACCTCGATATTAAAACGGTGGTAGTGAGTTGTGGCACCTGCTATGACCAGTTGCAGGGTTATGAATTCGACAAGATTTTCCCGGGTTGCCGGATTATCGACATCCACGAATTCCTGATGGAAAAAGGCGTGCAACTGGAGCAGGTAACCGGCGTGCAGTACATGTACCACGACCCCTGCCACACCCCCATGAAAAAACACGACCCCTTAAAGGTGGTCAACACCCTGATGAACAGCGAAAAGCAGGGCCACACCATTGTTAAAAACGATCGCTGCTGCGGCGAATCCGGCACCTTCGGAGTGTCGCGCCCCGATGTGGCCACGCAGGTGCGGTTTCGCAAAGAAGAAGAAATGCGCAAAGGTGCAAATAAGCTGCGGGCCGACCATGCGGCCATTAATCCGCAGGGCAACGCAGCCACCGCCAGTCCGATTCCGGTCAA
>JAAURO010000226.1 GCA_012032215.1 Limnobacter sp. | reverse complement strand
ATCATATCTTCAAGCGTTTTGCACAGATGGTGCCAACCGCTTTGGTCAAATGAGCATCCGAAAACTGTGGTCGCATCTTCCGGCGAAATACGCTGCTGTCGCCAAGGTTTGGTGAGGCATCGCACACCGTTGCCTAGCGCATAGCGCAGCCGAGCCAAAGGTTGCTCAAGCATTCAAGCGTCCGTTTAAAATGCTGGCAAAGGTTTTCAGAAAGCGTTTTCCATGCGAGAGCAAGGTTGGCACACGCCCCCTATGTATGACCTGATTGGCTTGTTCGAACAGAGGATGAGGGTTTTTGCTGGCTACCAATATTGCACGCTTTTGGCGCGGATCGTCTATGCGATGAAAGTGTGAGAAACCAACGCGCTCAAGCACCCGTTCCAGTGCGGCGTAACTAAGCAACCAGTATTCTGTGCCGTAATAATCTGACTGGTCGATTGGTTTTGGGGAGAAATAGGCAAAAGCTTCATCATGTGGCCCGAATTTCAATGCTTTCCATTCAAAAAGAATCATGTCTGAACGGTCGCCCAGAGCTGCGATAGCTGAAAAGGGGTCGGGCACTCTGTGAATGAAACCGAGGCACAGACACAAGTCAAAGCGATCAAGCGCTTTGAATTCCGGGGAGTAAATGTCGATAGATTCAAACTGCATGTCTTTGCCTTCACCCAGAAGGCTTTGTACATAACGTGCTTTCTCTATTCGGTGCGTGTCTATGTCAATGCCAAGTACCCGGGCACCTTGATCTGCCATTTGAAGAGAAAAAAAACCTTCATTGCAGCCCACGTCCAGAATGGATTTACCATGCAATCCTATTGCATCAAAAATTGGTTTAAGGCGTTCAAGTTTCACCAGGTTTTTCCCATGTGAAACTTGTGTTCCAGGACGTGTTTGAACGCCTTCTGGCAGCGTGTAGTTGTGATTCCAGGGTTGGATGACGCCAAGCTCTGCCACGCGTTTTTGAATGTTGTGTTTCAAGATGAGCTCCGTTACCAGTGGCAAATATCTGGGTGAGTGGGTACTACCTGACGCGGCTTGTGAAGCAATTCAACCAAGTGTGTAGCCAGTTTTTGAATTTCATCGGCGTACAGTGCATTTCGCTCAGTGTGAACGTTTGCTTTTTTAAGCAACGCGGAATAAAGATTCACGCTCGTGCTGGACTCAAAAACACCTGCCACATAACTTAGCAAGGCCTTGTCATCGGTTTTGTGCTGGTCGATTGAATGCGCAATCAATTCTGGTAAGTGCCTTGGGTCAGCACAGCGACGCACCATAAAGTCGGGCAGCAAGTTATAAGGGCAGTCGCCAAAGGTAATTACTGGTTTGTTCAGCATGGTGGCTTCCAATGCTATCGAGCCAGTAATTACTGTTACCAATCTGGAATGCTGAATCAGCACACGTGCATCCAGAGCCGGGTTGGCAAATTGCACCCTCGGAATGTTGAGTATCTTTTTATAGGAGGAAAGCGAGCGTTTTCCCACCATCCACGGGTGTTCTTTAACGACAAGAACCATGTCCACAGGGAGGCTCATCGCTAGTATCCGTATAATTTCTATCTGGTTTACGTATGGGCGCCCATATACCAGCAAAGAAACTTCTGGTTCTGTGTGCAGTGGAAAAAATACATAACGCATATTGGCGAGACTGGCAGGGTCAACGTACATGCCGTCAAAAAAACAACGTATTTTTTTGGCCTGTTTGGGGTTTCTCCAAGCTGTAAAATACAGTCTTCGTAGAGGATCTGGCACGTGATTATCGGAAGCAGAAATCGACTTTCGATAATCCAGATAGTTTTGAATGGCACATAGCAAACGCGCAGGCCGAGTAAATTTTGATGCGTTGGATTGCAGGGCTGGTTTGTCGGAGGGCCTTACTACGCCTTCGTAGCGGCCATGTTGCTCTCGCACACGCTGAATATATTGAAGCGCTTCTGCCTGATAGCCGGATGTTTCACCAGCTTGCAGCCGCTCATATTGAGTAGTTAGTTCTGGAGAGGGGTCGTTCAAATACTCTGAAAACGCTACCCGATCGCCAATTCGAGTAGGGCGCAAATTCAGAAAGTGAATGCCACGTGCCCTGGCAAACTGGTAGGCCAAATAATCAAGCATGGTTACGCAAATAAAGCTGACAACTACATCAGGCTTGAGTGTGTCAAAAAGTTCTTCTACCTGCTCAATGCCACACTGCAAAATAAACAACAATTCTTCGTCGGTAAACCTGCGCCGATAGTCCTGCGTGAATGCGGAATCGTGCCCCATAAACAAGCGTCGATCCGCAACCACGGCTCCAAATAAACCGGCTTTCCCGCCAAGCTCTTTTTCGTATTTTGCGAGTTTTTGTAGGTCAGGTTTTCCCGGTGATTTACCAATTACTTCCCATTCCTTAAGCAGACAGTGCCCTGCTTGTTCAAACCGGGGTTCAATGCTCAACCAGCGTTTATAGGTCATGCTGTCTGCAACAATGAAGCCGGTTTTTCTACTGAGAAAAGTGGCTTCATTGCTTCATTCAAAGCATGAAACAAGCCCAGGCTTTCGCTTTGGGTACAGAACAAAAAATTCATACTGCTTGAAGTCCCATTTTTCTGTTTGTATTATCAAGACGACTTTTCAAAAGAAATTCAATAAGCGCAAAGTCAAGTTCGGAGTCAATGTCAAAAGCCCGTTCTGGAGGTATTTCATAGCCAAAGGAGCGTCCATCAAGCAGATGGTTGGCTTTGCGAACATAGTCGGCTGCCAGTACATAAGTGCCGGCTACATGTTCGAATACGTCTGGCGCAGCTTGGCGGGCAAGTACGGTACCGCTTCCTACGCTTTTACTCATTCTGAGCACACCTTCCGAATTTGGCTCAACCAGATTGAAGTAGGGGTTACGTCTTGCCTGCGACACAGTAAAGACGGCATCCGGATTTTTGCCTTCACGGTGCAAAGCATCAAACTTCTCAAGCGCACCAACTATATCAGCAAGCTCAAGCAGTGGATTGGTGCAGTCAATATCGATATACACATCGTAACTGGACTGTTCAGACTGCTCACAGATTTTAAGGGCATGCTGCCAAACATGGAATTTTCCCGTGTGATGTAATGCAAGCTCGGCTGGGCGATAAACGGCACTTCTGCACCAACGCGCGCTGCTATTTCTGCAATGCTCTCTGAGTCGGTACTCACCACCACCCGATCAATTCCGGGTACTTTCAGTGCTTTTTCAATAGCCCAGGCTATCACTGGTTTTCCCAAAAGTGGCCGGATATTTTTGCCAGGGACTCCTTGACTACCGCCGCGGGCACCTATTGCACACAAAATTTTCTTTTTAGGGGTGTCCAAAGTACTTTCCTTTCATTTCGCGTACTGATCCACATCGAAGTGGCTTAAATTGCGGCCAATCCATTCGACGGTTTGCTCCAGCCCGCTTTGAAACGGCACCTGGCTCTGCCAGCCTGTAAGCGACCTGATTTTCCGGTTGTCAGCCAACAGACGATTGACCTCGCTTTTTCGGGCCGAATGCGCGTTTCATCGGAAATAATTCCCACGTTTCGGCCCACAATCTTGCACAACAGGTCTACGGTTTGGGCAATCGACCACTCTTCGCCTGAGCCAATGTTCACCACTTGGCCTTCTGCCGCCTCACACAGGGCCAAAGCCAGCATGCCTGCTGCGGTGTCTGTGGCAAAGTTAAAATCGCGCGTGGGTGACAATGCGCCCAGCTTTAAGGTGCTACACCCAGCAAGAAGTTGACTTGCAATGGTGGGGATTACCGCACGGGCGGTTTGGCGCGGGCCAAAGGTGTTGAAGGGCCGAGCAGTTACCACCGGTAAATCGAATGAAAGGTGGTAGCTTTCGGCCATTTTGTCGGCTGCAATCTTGCTGGCCGAATAGGGTGATTGGCCCACCAATGGATGGCTTTCTGAAATGGGCACCTGCTGGGCAGAGCCATACACCTCAGAGGTAGACACATGCACCAGCCGAGTTAATGTATCGCTGTCCCGACAGGCTTGCAGCACATTAAGCACGCCGGTTACATTGCTGTCCACATACGAGCGTGGCGCATCGTAGCTGTACGGAATGGCTATCAGACTGGAAAGGTGAAACACGTAATCGCAGCCACGCACACCTT
>JAAURO010000004.1 GCA_012032215.1 Limnobacter sp. | reverse complement strand
TGAGTACGTCCTGTTTACCAAACCGCTTGTAAACCGAAGTAAGAGCCAATACACTCACAACGCTTGTTCCCCTTCATATTTATAGCTGGAAAATTATAATACGGCATAGTCTTTCAGATTCTGCTTTCTTGCCATGGCACTGTGGGCCATGACGCGAAAAAAGCGGGTTTGTGCACAGTGTTAAGCTGAACCATATGCCATATTATAATTTTCCAGCTATACAGCGCCATCTCAAAACACCCACTTCCACCATGCCGAAACAAGCCCTTGTTTGCCAGATACATTTAAACCACCACCCCACTGACTATAAATACAAAAACGCCACCAGTGTTAAATCTGGCGGCGTTTCTATTGTTTCACACGAACTAAATTTGTGCTTAAGTACGAGCAAGCGTTTTATCAGTTACAACAGCATTGGCCGAAGCAAGCTTTTAGCGAAGAAAACCAAAAAACAGCAACAAAACAAGAACTCATGCGCATAGCGCATATTGCTTATACCTGGTTCAAGACTCTTCAGAAACCTCGACTGGCTCAGTATCGGCTGTATGCTCAGGCCGATCAACAAGCTCAACAAACGCCATAGGTGCATTGTCACCCTTGCGAAAGCCAAACTTCAGCACACGCATGTAACCACCTGGCCGGGTAGCATAACGCGGACCAATTTCATCAAACAACTTACCCACAATCTCACGATTGCGCAAACGACTAAAAGCCAAACGGCGATTTGCCAACGAAGGTGTTTTACCTAAAGTAATAAGTGGCTCAAGCACTTTGCGCAGTTCTTTGGCCTTGGGCAAAGTGGTTTTAATCACTTCGTGTTCAAGCAATGAAACCGCCATATTGCGGAACATGGCCTGCCTGTGGCTACTTGTGCGATTCAGCTTTCTGAGTCCATGACGATGACGCATTTTCTTTTTCCTTCAATGAAATATCGTTAAGCTCAAGGCTTATCGAGCCCGGCTGGCGGCCAGTTTTCAAGTTTCATGCCCAGTGTCAAGCCGCGAGCAGCCAACACATCCTTGATTTCGTTCAGTGACTTTCTACCCAGATTCGGAGTTTTTAACAACTCATTTTCTGTACGCTGAATCAAGTCACCAATGTAATAAATATTTTCAGCCTTCAAACAATTTGCAGAGCGAACAGTCAGCTCCAAGTCGTCTACAGGGCGCAGCAAAATAGGATCAACCTGCGGCGTCTGCTGTTGCTGCTCTGGTTCTGCCGTATTTTCAAGCGCCGCAAACACCGACAGCTGCTCCACCAATATACGCGCAGCCTGACGAATAGCTTCTTCAGGTGTAAGTACGCCATTGGTTTCAATGGTCATTACCAAGCGGTCCAAATCAGTGCGCTGTTCCACACGGGCGCTCTCCACCGCGTAAGAAACACGGCGAACAGGACTGAAAGAAGCATCAAGAACAATTCGACCAATCGCTTTGCTCGGCTCATCAGGATAACGACGCACGGAACCAGGCACATACCCACGACCACGCTCAACTTTTATCTGCATATCCAGCTTGCCGCCTTGCGACAAGTTGGCAATCACGTGATTGGGGTTCACAATTTCAACATCGTGCGGCAGCTCAATATCTGCAGCGGTAACCAAACCCGCCCCCTCTTTTTTCAGCGTAACAGTTACTACATCACGCGATTCGAGTTTGAAGACGATGCCTTTCAAGTTCAACAACAAATCAACTACATCTTCCTGGACACCGTCTAGTGTGGAATATTCATGTACCACACCAGCTATAGACACCTCAGTAGGGGCATACCCGATCATGGAAGAAAGCAGTACCCGCCTTAAGGCGTTACCAAGCGTGTGGCCATAACCTCGCTCGAAAGGCTCCATCACAACTTTAGCCGTATTCGGACCAATAGTCTCTACTTCAACAATTCGCGGCTTCAACAAACTGGAATTAAACATCAAAAATCCTTTTCAATACCCTCGGCTCGTTACGTCGATAAGGCTGTGGATTAATTTAAACAATTGAAAAAGCCTCGGGCACATGCATGGCCCGACCAAGACTAAATCAACGTGAATACAATTCAACAATCAGGCTTTCATTGATTTCCTGAGACAACTCACTGCGTTCAGGCACCAACTTGAAAACACCTTCCATTTTCTTGGCATCGACAGAAACCCAATCTGGAAAACCGTTGGATTCGGTCAGATTCAAAGAGTCCTGAATACGAACCTGCTTTTTGGACTTTTCCCGAACTGATAGCAAATCACTTGTTTTTACGCTGTAAGAAGGAATGTTCACGGGTTTGCCATTAACCAACAAAGCACCGTGACTTACCAACTGCCTTGCTTCAGCACGGGTAGAACCAAAACCCATGCGATACGCCACGTTGTCCAAACGCGACTCCAGCAATTGAAGAAGTGTTTCACCTGTATTGCCCTTGCGGCGTGAGGCCTCTGCAAAATAACGGCGGAACTGCTTTTCCAGAATGCCATACATGCGCTTTACTTTTTGCTTTTCGCGCAATTGCTGACCATAGTCAGACGTACGCACACCTGAAATTCTGCCATGCTGACCGGGTTTTGTATCCAGCTTGCACTTTGAGTCCAAGCTACGACGCGCGCTTTTCAAACTCAAGTCAGTGCCTTCACGGCGTGACAATTTACACTTTGGACCTACATATCTAGCCACTTGAAACCTCTTTTCATTTAGGCGAATTGCTTCGCTTCAGTCCACTTGGGACAATGGTCTTAACAAAGGAATTTCTGAACGAAATCCAACAACTAAAACACTTTTAAGTGCGCTTAAATACGGCGACGCTTTGGTGGCCGACAACCATTGTGCGGCACGGGTGTAACATCGGAAATACCGGTCACTTTAATACCCAAACCATTCAAGGCACGTACACTTGACTCGCGACCTGGGCCAGGCCCTTTAATCAGCACCTCAAGCGTTTTAATACCACATTCCTGAGCCTGCTTACCCGCCACCTCAGCAGCAACCTGCGCAGCGAACGGAGTAGACTTGCGAGAACCCTTAAAACCCTGAGCACCCGAAGTTGACCATGCCAAGGCATTACCTTGTCTGTCAGTGATTGTAATTATGGTGTTATTAAACGAGGCGTGTACGTGCGCAATACCGTCAGAAATATTCTTTTTGACCTTCTTACGACCACGTAAATTTTGTCCTTTAGCCATTTGGGCAGATTCCTATTGACGCAATTTATTTTTTCAATGCAATACCAGCACGCTTCGGGCCCTTGCGGGTGCGGGCGTTGGTCTTGGTACGCTGACCACGAACGGGCAAGCCCTTACGGTGACGAAAACCCCGGTAACAACCCAAGTCCATCAACCGCTTGATATTCATCGTCACTTCACGGCGCAAATCCCCTTCTGTGAGGATTTTGCCCACTTCATCACGAATCTTTTCAAGTTCGGAGTCATCCAGGTCCTTGATTTTCTTGGACTCAGAAACCCCTGTCACCGCACAGATTTTCTTTGAGACTGAACGTCCAACACCAAAGATAGCCGTTAAACCAATAACGGTGTGCTTGTGCGCAGGAATATTAATGCCGGCAATACGAGCCATCTGATTACCCCTTTATTTAACCTTGACGTTGCTTGTGACGTGCTTCGGTGCAGATTACACGAACCACACCTTTGCGCTTTACCACTTTGCAATTTCTACAAATCTTCTTGACTGAAGCCTGAACTTTCATGATCAACTCCGAAATAATTCATTCACTTTGACCTGAAAACGATTCTTGCCCGAGACAAGTCGTAAGGGGTCAATTCCACGGTTACCTTATCTCCAGGAAGTATACGAATGTAGTTCATACGCATTTTTCCTGAAATATGGCCCAACACAACATGTCCATTTTCCAGCTTGACCCGGAAAGTGGCATTGGGGAGGTTTTCCACCACCTCACCCTGCATTTGGATAACGTCGTCTTTAGACAAGCACTACCTCGTAAATCCAGAACCCTTGAAGTTTGCTTTCTTCAAGAGGCTGTCGTACTGCTGAGACATGACGGCGGCTTGTACCTGCGCCATAAAATCCATCGCAACCACGACAATAATCAACAACGATGTGCCGCCAAAATAAAACGGCACGCTCAAACCCAAAACCAGAAACTCAGGCAACAAACAGACCAAAGTGATGTACAAAGCACCCACTAAAGTTAACCGGGTCAAAACCTTGTCAATATACTGAGAAGTTTGGAACCCTGGCCTGCGCCCTGGTATGACTGCTCCACTTTTCTGCAGATTGTCCGCGGTCTCTTTACTATTGAAGACAAGAGCCGTGTAAAAAAAGCAGAAAAATACAATGGCAGAAGCATACAACAACATGTACAGAGGATGCCCTGGAGACAATGTCTGAGAAATTCCTTTAAGTACATCGGTGACCGCACCCTGACCACTTCCAAACCAAGAACTTAAAGTGGCTGGAAGAAGAATAATACTCGAAGCAAAAATAGGTGGAATAACCCCAGCCATGTTCAGCTTCAAAGGCAAATGCGACTGCTGCCCCTGATATACACGTCTGCCCACCTGACGCTTGGCATAATTCACTGCAATCTTACGCTGCCCCCTCTCTACGAAGACAACGAGGTAAGTCACTGCTGCCACCAGCACGCAAATCAACAAAGCCACCAGCGCAGGCATAGCACCAGTACGAACCAACTCAAACAAACCTGCCAATGCACCCGGCAAGCCAGCGGCAATACCGGCAAAAATAAGAATGGAAATACCATTGCCCAAGCCACGTTCAGTTATCTGTTCACCCAACCACATCAGGAACATGGTCCCAGTAACCAGCGAAACAGCAGTTACTGCTCTGAAAGCAAGCCCCGGGTCTATAACCAAGCCTTGCTGCGATTCCAAAGCAACCGAAATACCCACAGCCTGGAATGCAGCCAGAAAGAATGTGCCGTATCGGGTGTACTGGGTAATTTTACGCCTCCCCGATTCACCCTCTTTCTTCAGTGCTTCCAGCTGAGGCACCACCACACTCATTAACTGCATCACGATAGAGGCAGAAATATAAGGCATGATCCCCAACGCAAAGACCGAGAAACGGCTAAGAGCACCCCCCGAAAACATGTTAAACATGCCCAGAATTCCACCCTGCTGAGAATCGAAAAGCTGCCTTAGGGCAACAGGATCAATCCCAGGAACCGGTACGTGGGTACCAATCCGATAGACAATCAACGCGAGTAGCAAAAACACCAGACGTTTTCGTAAATCTGCCAGCTTGCCGCCGCTTGCCAATGCTGTTGGATTAAATGCCACTTAGCAACACCCTTTTACGCGCTTGCCAAGGAACCGCCAGCTGCCTCAATGGCAGCAGCCGCACCCTTTGTGGCCTTAATGCCATTCAACAAAGTAACTGCTTTATTAATTTCACCGCACAGGACGATCTTGACCACTTGTGCCTTAGAGGAAACCAAGCCGGCTTGCTTAAGCACCAGAAGATCCACCTGATCGACAGCCAGAGCGTTCAGATCAGCCAAACGAACTTCCGCATTCAAAACGCTCAGTACGTGACCGAAAACCACGTTTTGGCAAACGCCTATGCATAGGCATTTGACCACCTTCAAAGCCCACTTTATGAAAGCCGCCAGCACGCGATTTCTGACCCTTGTGGCCTCTTCCTGCTGTTTTACCCAAGCCAGAACCAATTCCACGACCAACACGGCGACGCTCTTTTTTACTACCCTCTGCAGGGCAAAGATCATTCAGTTCCATCTTACACAGCCTCGACTTTAAGCAAATAGGCGACTTTGTTGATCATCCCGCGAACTTCGGGCGTATCAACCAGTACCTTGCTACTGTTTACCCTGCGCAAACCCAAACCCCTCACGGTAGCTCGGTGCGACTCTTTTGTACTTATCACACTTTTTATCAGGGTGACTTTTACAGAGTTACTCATGTTTAAGCCTCAAAAATTTTTTCCACGCTGATGCCACGCTTGGCAGCAATTTCAGCAGCGGTCTTTAATTTACTCAGAGCATCAATTGTCGCCCTAACCAAATTGTACGGATTAGAAGAACCGTGACTTTTTGCAACAATGTTGCGAACGCCAACCACCTCAAACACAGCACGCATAGGACCGCCAGCAATAATACCGGTACCCTCTTCCGCTGGCGCCAAAAACACCTTGGAAGCACCATGGCGACCGAATACCGTGTGGTGAATGGTTCCGTTTTTCAGAGAAACATCCGCCAACTGACGACGAGCCTGCTCCATGGCTTTTTGCACGGCAACTGGAACCTCTCTGGACTTTCCTTTGCCCATGCCAATACGGCCATCGCCATCTCCAACCACTGTGAGCGCAGCAAAACCGAGAATACGACCGCCCTTAACCACTTTGGTTACGCGATTCACAGCGATCATTTTTTCCTTAAGACCGTCATCACGGGCTTCAGGAGCGTTTTTTCCTTGCATTCTTGCCATGACAACAACCCCTTAAAACTTCAGGCCAGCTTCGCGAGCCGACTCAGCCAATTCTTTAACCCGACCTTGGTAAGCATAGCCACCCCGGTCAAAAGCCACCGTTTCAATGCCAGCCGCAATCGCACGCCTCGCAACCTCAGAACCCACCAGCTTGGCAGCCTCTTTATCAGAACCCGACTTACCAGCGAGCTGCCCCTTCACAACCGAATCAACAGTAGACGCAGCAACAAAGACTTTCGAACCATCAGCCGACTGAACAGCCGCATAAATGTGCTGATTCGAACGATATACCGTCAGACGATGAGAAGCAGCCAACGCGATGCGACGACGTGTCTGCTGTGCCCTGCGCAAACGCGCTTGGTTTTTAGTTTCCATATTTCCCTCTAATCGCCTTACTTCTTCTTGGTTTCTTTTATAACCACACGCTCATCCGAGTAACGCACACCCTTGCCTTTATAGGGCTCGGGAGGACGATAAGCACGAATTTCAGATGCAGTTTGACCGACCGCTTGTTTGTCAGCACCTTTTATAACTATTTCAGTCGGGGTAGGCGTCAAGGCTTTTATACCCGATGGCAATTGATGCACAACCGGATGAGAAAACCCCAAGCTTAAATTAACAGCATCACCCTGTACCGAAGCTTTGTAACCAACGCCAACCAACTGCAATTTGCGTTCAAAGCCAACAGATACACCCATCACCATATTATTGAGCAGAGCACGGGCCGTTCCAGCCTGAGCCACCGCATCGGTAGTGTCGTTTACAGGAGCAACCGATAAAACATCTTCGCTCAACTGTGGTTTCACGAGAGAATTAACCTCAAGAACCAACTCACCACCGTTACCCCTTACAACAACCAGCTGGCCTTCTACCTTAACCTGAACACCGCTTGGGAGTTTGATAGGCGCTTTAGCAACACGTGACATGCCTTTCTCCTTAAGCGACGTAGCAGAGAACTTCACCACCAAGACCCACACTGCGGGCCTTGCGATCAGTCATCACGCCTTTTGAAGTTGATACAATGGCAACACCCAAGCCGTTCATAACTTGCGGAATATCAGTTTTGCCCTTGTAAATACGCAAACCAGGACGGGAAACCCGAACCACACTTTCAATTACGGGACGACCCGCATAGTACTTAAGCTCCAGCTTAAGTGTTGGCTTTTTGCTTCGCCAACAATCCCGAAGGACTCGATATAGCCCTCGTCCTTCAGAACCTGGGAAATAGCAACCTTCAATTTGGAAGAAGGCATCTCAACAGCCAGCTTACCAACACTTTGCGCATTGCGAATGCGTGTCAGCATATCTGCAACCGGATCACTCATACTCATAACTTAACCCCTTACCAACTGGCCTTCGTGATACCGGGAATTTCGCCTTTCATAGCGATTTCACGAATCTTGGTTCTAGACAGACCGAACATTTTGTAATTCCCACGCGGGCGACCCGTCAGCTCACAACGATTCCGAAGACGCGTTGGATTTGCGTTTCGCGGCAAGGCCTGAAGCTTAAGACGCGCCTCGTAGCGGGTTGCCTCATCTACAGATTGATCAGAAATGATTTTTAGCAACTCTGCACGCTTGGCCGCAAACTTCTTTACCAGGTGTTCGCGCTTTTTTTCACGATTTATCAAGGACAATTTAGCCACGACTTACCTCAGTTACGAAACGGAAACCTGAAAGCAGACAACAAGGCCTTCGCCTCATCGTTTGTTTTCGCAGTTGTAGTGATACAAATATTTAATCCACGCAATGCATCGATTTTATCGTATTCGATTTCAGGAAAAATAATCTGCTCTTTCACGCCGATATTGTAGTTTCCACGACCATCGAATGCTTTACCGGAAACACCGCGAAAATCCCGAACCCGAGGAAATGCCACAGACACCAATCGATCAAGAAACTCATACATACGCCTTCCGCGCAGAGTAACCTTGCAACCGATTGGATAACCCTCTCGAATCTTAAAACCAGCAACCGCTTTTTTTGCACGAGTAACCACAGGCTTCTGACCTGCAATTTTCGCCATGTCAGACACCGCATTTTCAATGATTTTCTTATCATTAACAGCCTCTCCAACACCCATATTCAGGGTTATCTTGGAGATACGCGGAACCTGCATAACCGACTTATAACCAAGCTTTGCCTGAAGCTCACCGATTACTTCGTCTCTGTAAAATTTCTGAAAACGCGACACAACAGCTCTCCCTTGGTGTCTACTTACTTATTCACTATCGATTCAACAATCTTCATGAACCAGCCAATTGCATGCCCGTTGACTTCAACACGCGCACTTTTTTACCATCCACAAGCTGAACACCAGCACGCGAAGGCTTACCAGTCTCTGGGTCAAACAAGCTGACATTAGACTGATGAATAGGCATGGCCTTATGTACGACACCACCAGCCTGCCCACGCATGGGATTGGGCTTCTGGTGCTTTTTGACCATGTTAATTCCTTCTACAAGCAAACGCTCTGCGTCAACACGAGCAACCACAACACCTTGCTTGCCCTTGTCTTTGCCCGCCAGAACAACAACCTTATCGCCTTTACGAATTTTGTTCATAGTGCCCTCACAGAACCTCAGGTGCCAAAGAAACAATCTTCATGAACTTTTCAGTCCTAAGCTCCCGGGTAACGGGGCCGAAAATGCGAGTTCCAATTGGCTCGTGTTTGGTATTCAGCAAAACTGCCGCATTGGAATCAAATTTTATTTTTGCGCCATCGGGCCTGCGAACACCACCGGCAGTGCGAACCACCACCGCAAGGTATATCTCGCCTTTTTTGACACGCCCACGAGGAGTCGCATCTTTAACAGACACCTTAATAATATCGCCAATGCGCGCATAGCGGCGCTTGGAGCCGCCAAGCACCTTAATGCACATAACTTCACGTGCACCAGTGTTATCGGCCACTTTAAGCCGGGATTGCATTTGTATCATGGATTTTCACACCAACTTAACCACAATTTTTTAGTGCTGACTTAAACATAAGCCAACACTTTAAAGCAGTCAGTTTTGGTCCCGCATGGGTTGAAAAAGAATAGCCAACGAGTATAGCAGGCTATTAACCTTAAAGCAAGACTTCTTTCGAATTAAACGCTACTTGCCTTTTCTAAAACCTTGGATACACTCCAGGATTTTGTCTTGGAAATAGGACGGCCTTCGGTGATTTCCACCAAATCGCCTTCACCTATTTCATTAGACTCATCATGGGCAGTGTATTTGTGTGTCTTGCTGATGTACTTGCCATAAAGCGGATGCTTCATGCGGTTTTCCACCATCACAACTACCGATTTGGTCATTTTGTTACTCACAACGCGACCAACCAAGGTGCGCTTGAGTCCACTTACTCTTCCGTCGCTCATACCTTCCTCTTCAGCTCAGTCATCACGGTCTTTACGCGTGCGATGTCTTTTCTCAACTTTCCCAGTTGAGAAGTATTGGACAGTTGCTGTGTAGCAATCTGCATACGCAATGAAAACTGTGCCTTCAACAGAGACTCCAGTTCGGTGGTCAATGCGGGTTTGTCTTTACCACGAAGTTCTGTAGCCTTCATATTCAGCCTCCGATTTGACGCGTTACAAAAACGGTTGGCATAGGCAGTTTGGCAGCAGCCAAGCGAAACGCTTCTCTGGCCAGCTTTTCTGTTACGCCATCCATTTCGTACAGCACTTTTCCTGGCTGAATTTCAGCCACATAAAACTCAACGTTGCCCTTGCCGTTACCCATACGCACCTCTGCAGGCTTGTTGGTAATTGGCTTATCCGGAAACACGCGAATCCAGATTTTGCCACCACGCTTTATATGGCGGACCATGGCACGACGAGCAGACTCGATTTGGCGTGCCGTCAAACGACCACGTCCTGTAGATTTCAAGCCGAATTCACCGAAAGCCACGCTGGCACCCCGAGTAGCCAAACCAGTATTTCTACCTTTGTGCTCTTTTCTGTATTTACGGCGCTTTGGTTGTAGCATCACGCACTCCTAATTACTGTTCACCAGAGGAGCCAGCAGACTCCTCTTTTGATCCGCTTGCTGCATCAGCTTTACGCGCACGTCTCGGTCCAGCACCAGCCTTACCAGCCGGGCGACGAGGACGGCGCTCCTCTTTTCTTCGGTCGGAGCAACAACAGCACCCCCATCAGCACGACCAAGAGTGTCTCCTTTGTAGACCCACACTTTGATACCAATAATGCCGTAGGTGGTTGCAGCCTCTGCAGTGGCGTAATCGATGTCCGCACGAAGTGTATGCAAAGGCACACGACCTTCTCGGTACCACTCAGTACGTGCGATTTCAATGCCATTTAAACGGCCGGATGACATAATTTTAATGCCTTGCGCACCCATTCTCATCGCATTTTGCATGGCACGCTTCATGGCACGACGGAACATAATCCGGCGCTCCAATTGCTGCGCAATATTATCGGCGATGAGTTGCGCATCAATTTCAGGCTTGCGAACTTCTTCAATATTGACATGCACCGGCACGCCCACCAGCTTTTGTAAGTCGCGCTTCAGCAACTCTATATCTTCACCTTTTCTTGCCAATTTACTACGGCCGAGGCCTGCTGAGTAAATTGTGACACGTGCATTTTTGCCGGGCGTTCTATCAGAACACGCGCGACTGAAGCATTTTTCAGCTTTTTCTTCAGATAACCACGAACCTGAATGTCCTCAAGAAGCATCTTGGAGAATTCACGATTTGATGCATACCAGCGTGACGCCCAATTGCGGGAAACCGCGAGACGAAAACCGGTTGGGTTAATTTTCTGACCCATGAAACCCCCTCAGTTACCCACAGTCACGTAGACGTGACTGGTTTTCTTTGTGATACGGTTGCCACGGCCTTTGGCGCGAGCAGTGAAACGCTTGAGTACAGGTCCCTCTTCGACATAAATGGTTTTGACGCGTAATTCATCGACATCAGCACCATCGTTGTGCTCGGCATTCGCAATTGCACTTTCAAGCACTTTTTTTACGATGAAAGCACTTTTCTGCGGTGCAAAAGAGAGAATATTCAATGCCTGCTCAACCTTTTTGCCACGGATCAAATCAGCAACCATTCGACCTCTTTGGGGTGATAGGCGAACGCCCTTCAAAACAGCACGAGTTTCCATGACTATCCCTTACCTTTTGGCCTTACGATCTGCCGCGTGACCCTTGAAAGTACGCGTAAGCGCAAATTCACCAAGCTTGTGACCGACCATGTTTTCATTGATATACACAGGGACATGCTGACGCCCATTGTGTACCGCGATGGTTAAACCAATAAACTCTGGCAGAACCGTTGAACGACGCGACCAAGTTTTAATTGGGCGCTTGTCTTTGCTTGCAACCGCCGCCTCAACTTTTTTAATCAAGTGAGCGTCGCAAAATGGACCTTTTTTAAGAGAACGTGACATTGTTTCTTACCTCACTTAGCGCTTGTGGCGACGCTGAATAATCATTGATGTAGTGCGCTTGTTTCTGCGCGTACGATAGCCTTTGCATGGAGTGCCCCATGGACTAACTGGAGCACGCGCCTCACCGGTACGGCCTTCACCACCACCGTGAGGATGGTCAACCGGATTCATGGCCACACCACGAACCGTAGGACGTATACCCTTCCAACGTGTTGCGCCAGCCTTACCCACTTTGCGCAAGCTGTTTTCCTCGTTGGAAACCTCGCCAATAGTGGCACGGCATTCAACGTGCACACGGCGAATCTCACCCGAGCGCAAACGCATCTGAGCGTAGACACCATCACGGGCAAGCAACATGGCTGACCCACCTGCCGAACGGGCCAACTGCGCACCCTTTCCTGGCAACATTTCAATGCAATGCACAGTAGTACCCACCGGAATATTGCGGATAGGCAAAGTGTTGCCTATCTTGATTGGCGCCTCTGAACCATTGTGCAACTGCTGACCAACCTGCAGACCACGTGGCGCAATAATATAAGCACGCTCACCATCGGCATAACAAATCAATGCAATGTGTGCGGTACGGTTCGGATCGTACTCAATGGTTTCCACCTTGGCAGGAATACCGTCTTTGGTACGCTTAAAATCCACCAGACGGTAGTGCTGTTTGTGCCCACCACCCATGTGCCGCGTAGTAATGCGGCCATTGTTGTTACGACCAGCCGTTTTAGTCTTTTTTTCGAGCAACGGACCGTGCGGGGCCCCCTTGTGCAGATGAGGGTGAACCACCTTCACCATTCCACGGCGACCAGGAGAGGGTCGGCTTTAATTTTTGAAGTGGCATTTTACACCGCCTCCGCAAAGTTAATTTCTTGACCAGGCTTTAGCGAAACATACGCTTTACGCACATCTGAACGCTTACCCATGAAACGGCCGAAACGCTTTTGTTTCCCGAGTCGGTTGACTACGCGTACCGCCTTTACCTCTACTTTGAACAAAAACTCAACAGCAGCCTTTATTTCCACCTTGGTGGCATCAGACACCACTTTAAAAGCAATTTGTTCGTGCTTTTCTGCAAGCATAGTGCTTTTTTCAGACACAATCGGAGCAAGCAGAATTTTCATCAGACGCTGGTTATTCATGCAAACATCTCCTGGAGTTTTTCAAGAGCAGCACGAGTGACAACCACTTTTCCGTAGTGAATCAGTGAAAGCGGATCGGCATAACGAGGCTCAACCACGGCCACATGCTGCAGATTGCGAGAAGCCAGATAAAGATTCTCACTGACTTCATCCACAATAACCAGCACGGACTCAAGACCCATTTGCTTGAACCGATCATGCAGCACCTTGGTTTTTGGTGCATCTACGTCGAAGCTATCTACCACCACAAGACGCTCTTCGCGACCCAACTGGGAGAGAATTGAGCAGACACCGGCGCGATACATTTTCTTGTTCAACTTTTGGGCAAAATTCTCATCGGGACGGTTCGGGAAAATCCGACCACCCCCACGCCACAGAGGACTGGAGACCATGCCCACACGCGCACGGCCCGTTCCTTTTTGACGCCAAGGTTTACGTGTTGAAGCACGCACTTCGGAACGCTCTTTTTGAGCACGCGTACCTTGACGCGCATTCGCCTGGTATGCCACAACCAACTGGTGAATCAGAGGTTCGTTGTATTCACGACCGAACACCACATCAGAAACCTCTACCGTGTTGTCGGATTGACCAGACATGTTTAGTACTTTCAGCTTCATCCGAATCCCCTTAAGCCTTGGCCTTAACAGCGGGCTTAACAATAAGCTCCCCGCCTTTGTACCCAGGAACAGCGCCTTTAATCAAAAGAAGACCACGCTCCGTATCCACGCGAACCACTTCCAGATTTTGGACTGTTTTCTTTACATTCCCGTATTGACCAGCCATTTTTTACCAGGGAACACGCGACCGGGATCTTGCGCCATACCGATTGAACCGGGGGCATTGTGGGACACCGAGTTACCGTGGGACGCACGCTGAGAGGAGAAGTTGTGACGCTTAATCGCACCACTAAACCCTTTACCAAGAGAAACGCCACTCACGTCCACTTTTTGCCCAGCTTCGAAAACGTCTGCACTCACAGGCTTGCCAACCTCAAGCTCAGAAGCCTTTTCTGAAGTAACACGAAACTCAGCCAGACTTGACGCAGCTTCGATGGAGGCTTTTGCACAGTGCCCCGCCTGCGCCTTTGAAACACGTGATGCTTTTTTCGAACCATAGGCCAACTGAACAGCCACATAGCCGTCTGTTTCCATGCTTTTGAGTTGCGCTACACGGTTTGAAGACACATCGACCACCGTTACAGGAATAGAAACCCCTGCCTCGGAAAATATGCGTGTCATGCCAACCTTGCGCCCGATCAGGCCAAGCTTGTGACCTGTCTTATGGCCATTGCGGCTTTCAAGACTCATAATCTCTCCAATTCCGGCTACGATTGGCCGGATGACATTAACTTTCAGAAGCCCCCAATGGAGGACCTCCAGAATTCTTTTTAATCTCGCCCTTCAGGCAAGCCGAGAATACTAACGCAGATTAACTGTGGATGCAAGATGTTTAACCACTTTTTGCAACTAATTTTTCGACTTTGCCACCTAATAGGGATTTTTATTGCAACTTGATTTCTACGTCTACACCCGCTGGCAGATCCAGCTTCATGAGCGCGTCCACAGTTTTGTCCGTTGGGTCAACGATGTCCATCAAACGCTGGTGGGTACGAATTTCGAACTGATCCCTTGAGGATTTATTAACATGGGGAGAGCGCAAAATATCAAAACGCTTCATGCGTGTTGGCAAAGGCACCGGGCCTTTTACCACGGCACCTGTTCTTTTCGCGGTATCTACAATCTCAAGCGCTGATTGATCAATCAGTTTGTAATCAAACGCCTTAAGGCGAATCCGAATTTTTTGCTTTTTTCATCATGTTTCCCAAAGAGCCAATGGGCAAGCCCCTGCATAGAGCACTTCCCAGTTAAAATCCCAGCGCCAAGTTGACGCTGGCCGCAATGCAGTTTTTAAACTTTAATTACTTCGTAATTTTGGCAACGACACCCGCACCCACGGTACGGCCGCCTTCGCGTATCGCGAAGCGCAGGCCTTCTTCCATGGCGATTGGGGCTATCAGTGCTACTTGAATGGCTACGTTGTCGCCAGGCAGTACCATTTCCTTGTCCGCGGGCAGGCTGATTGAGCCTGTGACGTCGGTTGTGCGGAAGTAAAACTGGGGGCGGTAGTTGCTAAAAAATGGGGTGTGCCGCCCTCCTTCTTCTTTGGACAGTACATACACTTCGGCGTTGAAGTCGGTGTGCGGGGTGATTGAACCTGGCTTGGCCAACACTTGGCCGCGCTCTACGTCTTCCCGTTTGGTGCCGCGTAGCAGGACTCCTACGTTGTCGCCTGCTTGACCTTGGTCAAGCAGTTTGCGGAACATTTCTACGCCGGTGCAGATCGTTTTGACGGTGTCTTTGATGCCGACAATTTCGATTTCTTCGCCCACTTTGACGATGCCGCGTTCAATCCTGCCTGTGACTACGGTGCCTCGGCCTGAAATCGAGAATACGTCTTCGATGGGCAGGAGGAAGGCGCCGTCTACTGCGCGTTCGGGGGTGGGGATGTAGCTGTCGAGGGCTTCGGCGAGTTGTTTGATGGCGCCTTCGCCCAGTTCGCCTGTGTCGCCTTCAAGGGCGAGTTTGGCTG
The DNA here is from genome assembly GCA_012032215.1 of Limnobacter sp. GTDB lineage: Bacteria > Pseudomonadota > Gammaproteobacteria > Burkholderiales > Burkholderiaceae_B > Limnobacter. The sequence continues at coordinate 3,239 of JAAURO010000004.1, read as the reverse complement.
AGCCTTTGATGATGGGGACGTCGTCGCCGGGGAAGTCGTAGGAGGTGAGTAGTTCGCGCACTTCCATTTCGACGAGTTCGAGCAGTTCTTCGTCGTCTACCATGTCGCATTTGTTCAAAAATACGATGATGTAGGGGACTCCTACCTGCCGGGCGAGCAGAATGTGTTCGCGTGTTTGGGGCATGGGGCCGTCGGCCGCTGAGCACACCAATATGGCTCCGTCCATTTGGGCGGCGCCTGTGATCATGTTTTTGACGTAGTCGGCGTGGCCGGGGCAGTCTACGTGGGCGTAGTGCCGACTGGCTGTTTCGTATTCTACGTGGGCCGTGTTGATCGTGATGCCGCGCGCTTTTTCTTCGGGCGCGGCGTCTATCTGGTCGTAACCCCGGGCTTCTCCACTGCCGCTCAGGCGGGCCAGCACTGTGGTGATGGCTGCCGTTAGCGTGGTCTTGCCGTGGTCTACGTGACCTATTGTTCCTACGTTTACGTGCGGCTTGTTCCGCTCAAACTTTCCTTTTGCCATTCTATTACCTCAAATTCGGTCAAATTGTTCAGTGAAATTAATTATTTACCACGAGCGCTAACTACGGCGTCTGCAACACTTTTCGGTGCTTCTGAATAGTGTTTAAATTCCATGGAATACGTTGCGCGACCCTGTGTGAGTGAGCGCAGCGTAGTGGAATAACCAAACATTTCAGCAAGCGGCACTTCTGCCTTGATAGATTTACCACCACCTGGAATGTCGTCCATGCCTTGAAGCATGCCACGGCGTGAAGACAAGTCTCCCATTACGGTACCCGCAAAATCTTCAGGGGACTCTACTTCCACAGCCATCATGGGTTCGAGCAGCACGGGCTTTGCCCTGCGCATGCCTTCCTTGAAAGCCATGGAACCCGCGATTTTAAATGCGTTTTCGTTGGAGTCAACATCGTGGTAGGAACCAAAGTGCAGCGCCGCCTTCACATCAACAACAGGGTAGCCCGCAATCACGCCGGAAGTGAGCGCCTCTTCGATGCCTTTCTGTACCGCAGGAATGTATTCGCGAGGAACCACACCACCCTTGATTTCATCGAGAAACTCGAAACCCTTGCCCATTTCATTGGGCTCTACGCGCAGCACTACGTGACCATATTGCCCACGACCGCCAGATTGCCGGACAAACTTGCCTTCGACATCGGTAACAGTGGCGCGAATGGTTTCGCGATATGCCACCTGTGGCTTGCCCACATTGGCCTCTACGTTGAATTCACGCTTCATGCGATCTACCAGAATTTCCAGGTGGAGTTCGCCCATACCAGAAATAATGGTTTGCCCTGATTCTTCATCGGTGCGCACGCGGAAAGAAGGATCTTCCTGAGCCAGGCGCCCCAGAGCCAGACTCATTCTTTCCTGGTCACCTTTGGATTTCGGCTCTACCGCCTGAGAAATCACGGGCTCTGGAAACTCCATGCGCTCAAGCGTTATTTTGCATCAATGGCGCACAGCGTTTCGCCTGTTGTCACTTCTTTTAAGCCCACACAAGCCGCAATATCACCGGCGTGCAGCACATCAATCTCTTCACGTGAGTTGGCATGCATTTGAACAATACGGCCAATGCGCTCTTTTTTCCCTTTAACCGGGTTGTACACAAAGTCACCTTTGTTGACCACACCCGAGTACACGCGAATGAACGTAAGCTGACCAACAAAAGGATCGGTCATCAGCTTGAAAGCCAAGGCAGAAAATTTTTCTTCATCACTTGCCTTGCGGGTAGCCCGCTCTTCGTCTTCGTCGAAACCTTCAACAGGAGGCACATCCAGAGGCGAGGGCATGTAATCAATGACCGCATCCAGCATGGCCTGAACACCCTTGTTTTTAAAAGCAGACCCGCAGAACATGGGCTGAATTTCTCCGCCGATGGTGCGCTGGCGAATACCATGCTTGATTTGCGCTTCTGAGAGATCGCCGTTTTCAAGATATTCGTTCATGAGATCTTCATTGGACTCAGCAGCAGCTTCGAGCATGTACTCACGCCACTTCTGACAATCTGCTTTCAGTTCAGCTGGTATTTCGCCGTATTCAAACTTCATACCCTGACTGGCTTCGTCCCACCAGATCGCCTTCATTTTTACCAAATCGACCACGCCCTTGAAGTTTTCTTCAGCGCCGATAGGCACCTGCATGGGCACGGGGTTTGCGCGCAGACGAAGTTTCATCTGCTCGAACACCTTAAAGAAGTTTGCGCCGGTACGGTCCATCTTGTTAACAAAGCCAAGCGGGGCACGCGGTACTTGTTGGCCTGACGCCATACGGTTTCAGACTGAGGCTGAACCCCGCCCACCGCACAGTACACCATGCAGGCACCATCCAGCACACGCATGGAGCGCTCTACCTCAATGGTGAAGTCAACGTGTCCAGGTGTGTCAATGATGTTGATACGGTGCTCTTCATGCCCCATATCCATGCCCTTCCAGAAGCAGGTAGTAGCCGCTGAGGTAATGGTAATACCTCGTTCCTGCTCCTGCTCCATCCAGTCCATGGTAGCTGCGCCATCATGCACTTCACCAATTTTGTGACTAACGCCCGTATAAAAAAGAATACGCTCGGTGGTGGTGGTTTTTCCTGCGTCAATGTGCGCAGAAATACCAATATTACGATATCGCTCAAGAGGCGTCTTGCGAGCCATTTGATACTCCAAAAAAAATTTAGAAACGGAAGTGCGAGAATGCCTTGTTGGCTTCAGCCATACGGTGAACTTCATCGCGCTTCTTCATAGCACCACCACGACCTTCTGCCGCCTCTAACAGTTCACCTGCCAAACGCAGATCCATGGATTTTTCACTGCGTTTTTTCGCGGCCTCGCGAATCCAGCGCATGGCCAATGCCAAACGGCGTGAGGGCCGAACTTCCACCGGAACCTGGTAGTTCGCGCCACCCACACGGCGAGATTTAACCTCAACCACGGGCTTTACATTGGTGACCGCATTGGTAAACACTTCCAGAGCGTCTTTACCTGCCTTTTTCTCGATGTTTTCAAGGGCACCGTAGATAATGCGCTCGGCCACCGCTTTTTTGCCCGAAAGCATAATAACGTTCATGAACTTGGCCAGCTCGGTGCTGTGAAACTTGGGATCGGGAAGAATTTCTCTTTTGGGGACTTCGCGACGACGTGGCATTTTAAATTCCTTTCTTCAGCGCAGAAATTCTGCTAAACACTCGGCTTACTCGACAGCTTACACACAGACTAGCGGCCGCTGGAA
>JAAURO010000225.1 GCA_012032215.1 Limnobacter sp. | reverse complement strand
TTTGGGAAGCCATCGACAGCGCAGGGCAATCTACCAACGGCGCATTCCTGATTTACCAGGAATCCAGTTTGGTCATTCGGGCCATCCGCGATTACTTTCACAAAGACATTGGCGAAGTGCTCATTGATACCGATGACATTTACGAACAGGCCAAGCAGTTTATGCAACACGTCATGCCTGATCTCATGCACGTGGTAAAACGCTACAGCGATGACATTCCCCTGTTTTCGCGTTTTCAGATTGAACACCAGATTGAAACGGCATACAGCCGCATGGTGCCCCTTCCTTCAGGGGGTGCCATTGTAATAGACCACACGGAAGCGCTGGTTTCTATCGATGTAAACTCTGCGCGCGCAACGCGTGGGGCTGACATCGAAGACACCGCTTTTCGCACCAATCTGGAAGCTGCCGAAGAAGCGGCACGCCAGTTGCGTTTACGTGATTTGGGCGGCTTGATTGTCATTGACTTCATCGACATGGAAAAAGCGTCCAACCAGAAAGAAGTCGAAAAACGTGTAAAGGAGAGCCTGTACCTAGACCGTGCCCGGGTTCAGATGGATAAAATCAGCCGCTTTGGCTTGCTGGAGCTTTCTCGCCAGCGTATTCGGCCCGCGCTTAATGAAGGCTCGCACACCACGTGCCCGCGCTGCAATGGCACGGGTGTGATTCGCGACACCGAAAGCGCTGCCCTGCACATTTTGCGCATTGTGCAGGAAGAAGCCATGAAAGAAGGCACGGCAAGCATTCGCACCCAGGTGCCCGTAGATGTAGCCACCTTTTTGCTGAACGAAAAACGTTCGGAAATTCACAAACTCGAAGCGCGTTTTAAGGTCTCGATTCTGCTGATTCCGAATAAGCATCTGGAAACGCCACACTACGAAATAACACGTCTGCGCCACGATGACGAACGCCTGGATGACACAAAACCCAGCTTTGAACTGGCAACCGTGGAAGTGGATCAAGGCTATTACGCCAGAAAGGTGGAAGCTGAAGCTGCGCGCACCAAGCAAGAGGCCGTTATTAAAGGAGTCATTCCCCCCAACCGCCCTGCCCCACCTGCGCCCAAGGCCGCTGCACAGGAAAGTAGTGCCGAAAAATCGCTGTGGAATAAAATTTTTGACTGGTTTAAGCGTGAGCCAGAAGAAGAAGTGAAACCCGAACCTGACCACAAAAACCGGGGCCAACGAGGCCGTGGTGGCCGTGGCAGAGGCGCTGCCGATGGTGAGGAACGCCAAGGCCGTGGCCGTTCCAGAAACCGCCGAGGTAGCGAGGGTCGTCAAACTGCGGACGCTGCTTCTGCCGATGGCAAAAGCACAGAAGGCAAAACGGTTGCAGCCGCACCTGAAGAGCAAAGCAGCCAGGGGCGTTCTGGCGAAGGCAACAGCCGCCGTCGTGGCGGACAAAGCACCCGTCAAGGCCGCGATGGCCGAAGAGACAGCAGGGGCGAGCCCAAAGACTCCTCCCCACTTGCAGGCAGCGATACCCAGCAAGCCGCTGTGGCACCGGCTGACAACGCAAGGCCTTCACGCAACAGCCGCAACCATCAGGCCAGCTCTAACGAGGCAGGTCTTGGTGACACAAGCCTTACTGAAGGCAGCCAGGAAGCAAACGGTGAAGAAGGCAATGACCATGCTCGCCGTGGCCGCCGCAGACGCCGTGGCAGTCGCCGCCCAGAAGAAGGTCAGTCCCTTCAGACCCCTGAGCAGGGCAAGTCGGAGCTTGTTTCAGAAGGCGACCAAAACGACGACCTGGCAGACAAAATTGCCAAAACCATGTCTTACGGAGAACCAGATTCTGGCTCAAACCACAACGCAGCAGAATTCAGCAACGACGAACAAGGCCAGAAGCGCCACCGACGAGGTGGTCGTGGTGCTCGGGGCGGTCGCAGCAGTGGTGCACGTGGCAACGAAGACAGGGACCAGCAGGAAAACCAGTTTGAGCAAACTGAGCAGGTAGAGCAGGCACAGCCGCAACAACCTTCGCTGTGGGATACACCTGCTGTAAATGGCTATGCATCGGCGGCATTGCCAGTTGCAGAGCCACAAGCCCCTCAGGCTGTTGCGCTTGAACAATCGGCTCAGGGCAACGAAAGCCCGGTGCAGGCAGACCATTTTTCGCAGGAAAATTTGAGTAAGATGGTGGAAGAAGTAGGCATGCTGTGGGTAGAAACCGACCGTGAAAAATGGGCCACGGTGCAAGATGTATTGTGCAATCAGCCTGCTCCTGCCAAGGTACAGCGGCACAGAAAACCTGCTCCAGCCATGGTGACTGACAATCTGGTTTTGATTGAAACCAAAACAGAGTACACGCAGCGCAACGCAACGGCGTAAGGTTTTCAGAACACTTCTGCTTTAACAGGGAAAAGCCCGGGAAGACATGTTCTTTTCCGGGCTTTTCCCTTGTGCAACCACGACAACCATGAATGCACTACTTCCAGCACAGTGCGTGCAGCAAACTTATTGACTTACTTGCGCACTACGATGTCGTTTTTAACAGCACGCACATTGTCTACACTTTTGGCAATCTGCTCAGCACGCTGCTTTTCAGCATCCGACTTGGCAAATCCAGACAACTGAACCGTGCCATTCAAGGTTTCTACGCTAATGGATGAAGCAGCAACGGTTTTATCGTCAACAAACAGGGCTTTTACTTTGGTAGTAATGGCTGAATCGTCTACGTAAGAACCTGTCGTTTGCTGATCGCGCATCACCGAACAACCGGTAGTCAGAACAGTAGCTCCCATAAGGGCGGTTAACAAAACCGGCATGGCTTTTTTGAATTTCATGATGAGTTCCTCACTTTTAAGTGGTTTTATGCTTGAGAAAGAACTTGCGGTTTGTTTAAACTCCGTTTCGTTCAACCTGTGAACATGGTATGGCGAAAGCGTTGCCAGATAACCCGGACAATCACCCGTTCAAGTGTGGGAAAGCTCCGCTGCCAACGGTCGGAAATGTCTTACATCGAAAGAGATTTTCCGTTTTTGGCAGCGGGTACTCAAGCCGATGCTTGTTCTGGAAGATTTGCATTTACTTCCAGACGCAGGGCCACAGTTTCCCCAAAGTTGTGATCCTTTACTATCAGTTCCCAGGTTTCAAAAAGATGGTTGCCTGGTTGCTGGGGATTGAGGTGCTGTATCCCGGTAATTTCCAGGCCGTTTTGTAGCTTCAGGCAAGCAGGGGCGTCAGAAACTGACTGATAGGAGGCATCATTTTTGTTACCGCGGTTAAAGTTTTCATACCGATTTTCTTCCAGTAGTACCTGAATTTTTTTGCCCGGCGAGTCGTTTGCGGAAGATACCCGAGCACTCAGGAAGCCCTCATTGAGTGCCTGTTTTCCAACGCACTGCAGCAAGTAATAGGGAGTCCGTACGGCTTCGATTTTTCCTCCCGTGGAACTATCCAGTACATGCCTGTTCAAAACGTCTGCCAGTTGACAAAGCCGGTATTGGTTTCTCATGCCACCGTTCAATTCAGGAGAAGGTATTTGACTTAAATGAAAAAACCGCCGTTGGTTAACGGTACTACGCCCTTCTTGCAAACGAGCCCGCACAAGCGCAGAAAACCCGCCCTGCCCACCCCCGCAGAAAGATGGCTGGTAAGCAGTGGGATTGCGCACATACTGCCTGAACAAATTTCTTGCAAGCGCGCTAACCCCTTGGCTAAGCCACTGAGCGGCGTTCTTGTTTCCTGTGGTTTGCGGTACGGTATTGCCTGCCTGGGTAAGCAACGGTGAGACTGTCCGTGCAGCGAAATGGTTTGCATGTTGAATAGCCATAATTGTGAACGCATTCCTTATTGAAGCAACAAAGAACTGGGTGTTCACATATTTGAGCAAGTTCCCCCAGAACGGAGTTACCCAATGGAATCGTCAACGTGGCTTTTTGCTCAGAGTTACCCGCAAAGGAAAATGTTCGCAGGGATTGACCCGCCCGGTTGCGGGTTGCCCAATGCTCAGTATAAAAGTCTCGGCTGTTTTGGTGGCATGTAACTGGGCAGCCCAGTCCAGGGACAAGATACGTGGGTTGTTGTGCTTTAATGCCTGAATATACATTTCGACTTGTGGGGCTGTTTCTGCCTGCGCATACAGTGGAAGGGTTTTTTTAAATATGTCAGCGTGCACTTGAGTAGCCAGA
>JAAURO010000224.1 GCA_012032215.1 Limnobacter sp. | reverse complement strand
TGAATTTTGTTGCTTATGCCGTTTGTTCCTGTGCGGTTTTGGGGGCTTGCTGTGGGGCTTTGGCTTGTTGCTGTAGAGTAGCTAAAATGTCTCTGCTGCGGAACAGGGGGCCAGCTTCTTTTTGGAAACTATTCACACGAGGCCCAACACATATCGCCTGCTGACTCTTCTGGGGTTCTGTCAGGGCTCTAGGTGTGTCACTTATTGTGGGATTCTAGGCTCTTCTACTTGTCAAGTCCCGCCTGTCGGCGCGCCTCCTTGAACGAAGTGTTAGGTTTTTGTACGCGAAGAAGCCCACTGCTCCTCCTCCAATCGCAAAAACAGGTACCGCAACGAGAACCAGATACACGGCAAACGAATCCATGTCATTCTGGCTCTTGGCAAATTGTATTTCATATACGACTGAAAGTCCGGATGCGCAAAGGAATCCTACAAATGAGAAAAGGCACACGCCAGTGATGATGCTAAGGTACTTGCTCATGGCACCGCCCAAAACCAAATAGACTCGGATTTCCGAAGGTCAGAGTTAATTCCGACCGAGCCTATTCTTGCGTGAATTTGAAGCCACGAAATCCAGTGAGTGAGCCTAGAACCGCTCCAGAGATCAATGTGATCGCATTGGTTGCCTTGCCCCCAATAGTTTTGAAAAAAGACGATGCCGGTTTTTCCTCGAATGGTATCGAAAGCTTCTTTTCCGCCAAGCTTTTGAAGCTTGAACGGAAGGTGCGAGTATGGAGTAGTGAACCAATTGGCAAGCTCCTGTGCCCGAATCGGATATTTTGGTTTATCCTTCTCCCATGATAGGGCTCCCGTATACCCCGAGAGGGACATTCCTGACCGAAGCCATGCCGCACCTGTGTTGATTGCGCATTGGTTCTCGTAGACATTTTTGTCGAGTACAGGGGTATCACCTTTGATGTTTGGATGGTTACTCCAGAGGGTTGCAAATGCAAGCATCCTGAAATTTTCCTTGGGAGTGAGATCTAACGGTTGGTTAAGTGTTCCGTTCCGTGTGAATAGTTTCCAAAAAGAAGCTGGCCCCTGTTCTGCCTAGAATCCCTGACTCTATTCCACAGAAACAAGCCAAAGATTAATTATAGTGGCCCCCCAGGGTCAAGACAATTTCGGGGTTAATTTAAGCTCAGTTCACTTTCACATACAGCAGCCCGGCTCTGTCCCGTACTACTTTCCTGAGAGAGGGATTGCACCCCTGTTGCCTGCTCCTGGCAAGAGTCATTGGCTTGTTCCTCAATCCTGGCAAGAGTCATTGGCTTGTTCCTCAATCCTGGCGTATTTGTTGACTATTTTTGCTCCGCCGTCCACACCACTGAGGTGTACTTCCTCTGGTGTTTTGTAGCCGAGCGCCTGATGCGGGCGCTGCGTGTTATAAAACACAAAAACTGTGCTAGCCCCACTGTCAGCTCAGTCATGGTGGCATAGCCTTTGAGGTACACGTCCTCGTACTTTACAGTGCGCCACAGCCGTTCAGTAAGCGCTCAATCCAGACAGTCTTTAATCTTGAAATGAAGTTGTGCAAACTTTCCGTTTTTCAATCAAACGGAATTCATCATGGCACGCCCCCCCGGTTTCAATTCTCAACAAATCAGTCATCACCTTGAACGCCATGCACAAAGCGGCTTGAACATTGCACAGTACTGCAAGGAACATCACATCAAACCTGGATGTTTTTACAACTGGCGCAGCACACGAAACAAAAAGACTCAACAGTTGCGTTCCAACACAGCCGAACAACAAGCAGCGTGGCTTGAACTGATACCACCGGCTTTGCAGCCTGCGGTGCAACCATCGATTCAAGCCCGGTCAGCGCCCACAAACACCGTGGTGGGACTGAGCCTGCCCGGCGGCATGGTGTTGCAAATCAAAGCGGTGTAACCCCTCGTGCTTTTACAAAACCCCAACCTTCAAATCTGGCTATATGCCCAGCCCACCGACATGCGAAAGCAGTTCGACGGGCTGGCTGCCTTGGTTAAAAACAAAATGGCAGGTCAGCTTCACCACGATCAACTGTTTGTGTTTATCAACCAGAAGAGAACCCAGCTCAAAGCGCTTTACTACAGCCCGGGGGGCTTGTGCCTGTGGGCCAAACGGCTTGAGCAGGGTCAGTTTCAACTGCTCAAGCCCCGGCCTGATTCCCCTGAAAAAATCCAGTTAAGCTGGCCCAATTTACAGTGCCTGATTGATGGCATTGATTGGCAAAAAGCGCCCTCATTCAAGCGATTCAAGGGGCATGGCATGTTAAAATGATACCCATGGATGAGATTGATTTGATTGAAGAAAATCAGGTTTTAAAAGCCCAAAATAAAGCGCTTGAGCAGGCCAGTCTCGCCCTTGAAAATCAACTGCAGCAGTTTAAAGACCAACTCCAAAACCTCACCCAAACGCTGGACTGGTTCAAGCGCCAGATGTTTGGGCGCAAATCAGAAAAGCAAATCACTTTGGATTTCTCACAGGCCGAATTGTTTGCCAACAATCGGCCTGATACGACCGAGCCCACCCAAGGCACCGAAGTCAAAGCCCATCGGCGCGTGGCTAAAAAAAAGCATGGACAGGACCTCAACGACACGGGTTTGCGCTTTGATGACAGTGTGCCACGCGTAGTCATTGACGTGCCTGTGCCGCAACTGCAAGGCCCTGATGCGGATGATTACACCGTCGTTGGCTACAACGAGGTCAACCGTCTGGCCCAACAACCCGGCAGCAACTACATCTTGGTATACCGCACTGCGGTGGTCAAAAGAAAAAGTGACCAGTCCTTCTTGCCCTCATCAGCACCTGCCAATGTGCTGGAGGGTTGTGTGGCCGATGTGTCTTTCCTGGCGGGCATGATGGTGGACAAGGCGGTGTACCACCTGCCATTGTATCGCCAGCACCAAAGGTTGCTGCAAAACGGAGTCCGCCTGGCGCGAAGCACCCTGAGCAATTGGATGACACGCGCAATCAGCCTGATCGAGCCCATTTACCATGCCCAGTGGCGCAGTGTGCTGTCCAGCCAGGTGCTGGCCATGGATGAGGTGCCGATGAAGGCAGGACGAAGTGCCCAGAAAAAAAGCATGCAGCAAACTTACTTCTGGTCCATGTATGGTGACCAAAATGAAGTGGTGTTCACTTGGTCTAACAGCAGGGGCAGCCAGCATGCCATTGCGCAGCTTGGCTCTTTCAAAGGCACTTTGCTCAGCGATGGTTACTCGGTCTATGAGCATGCGGTAGGGCAATTGAACAAGAATGAACTGAAGATTACGCACGCCAATTGTTGGGCGCGTGCGCGCCGGTATTTTGAACGCGCTTTGGCCATGGAGCCGCAGTTGGCTGAACAGGCGCTGGATCAAATTGCCAAGCTGTATCGGTTTGAACGGCAGTGGCGGGAGCAGGATTTGAGCGCAGACAAGCTGCTGGAGAGTCGACAACAACACAGTGAGCCGATTGTGAGGGCATTGTTCGAGTGGATGTTTACCGTGCGTCATGACGCCTCTTTGTTGCCCGGCAACCCGTTGAGCAAGGCCTTGCACTATGCCATGGAGCGTCATAATTCGTTGAGGGTGTTTTTAGCCAATCCGTTTGTTCAGCTGGACACTAATCATCTGGAACGGGCTCTGCGTGTCATTCCGATGGGCAGAAAGAATTTCCTGTTCTGTTGGAGTGAGTTGGGTGCGGTGCAGCTGGGCATGCTACAAAGCTTGATGGTGACCTGCCGCTTGCATGATATTAATCCGTACACTTATTTGCTCGATGTGTTGCAGCGGGTTGGTTCGCACCCGGCATCCAAGGTGGATGAGCTGATACCGCGCAACTGGAAACAATTGTTTGCTGAGCAGCCCATGGGTGCTGCTTGCCCGCAGAACACAATCATGATTGCTTCGAACACTTTCAAGCGGGTCGCTCAAGTCGCAAAACACGACAATACACTTGAGCCTGAACCAGATTCAATTTCAACTGCGTGACCTCTTTGCGCGGCAAAAGTCTACACGGCTTGGATTGAGCGCTTACGTTTGGCCGGGCATTTGTGGCAGGTACTTAATGTCCATGTGGATGAAGCCCGGTGCGTAGTCTTTGAAGCTTTTTTTCTCTGCCTGATTACCCGCTTTTTTTTGCTCCTGCATGAGCGTGCGCAGGC
>JAAURO010000223.1 GCA_012032215.1 Limnobacter sp. | reverse complement strand
GCTTGGCAAAGCGTTCTGCAAAAGAATCTTCCTGGGTGTAATCGCGGATATCTTCGAGCTTAACCACATCGCGGGCTACCGACTGCACCGAGCCAAAGCCATCGGCCAAGCCCAGTTCTACGCCTTTTTGGCCAGTCCAGACCAATCCACTAAACAGTTCTGGCGCATTTTTAAGCCGCTCGCCTCTGCCCTCTTTAACGGCATCTATAAATTGCTGGTGGATATCGGCCAACATGGTGCGGGCATATTCTTCCTGAAAAGGCACTGGTGCGCTAAATGGATCTAAAAAGCCCTTGTTTTCGCCAGCGGTAATTAAACGCCGCTCTACCCCGAGTTTGTCCATGGTGCCTGTAAAACCAAAGCCATTCATGATGACACCGATGGAGCCCACCAGACTGGCTTTGCTGACGTAAATCTGGTCGGCTGCCACAGCCACGTAGTAACCGCCCGAGGCACAGATTTCTTCCACCACCGCATACAACGGTTTATCAGGATGGGCAGCACGAAGCCGTGTCATTTCTTCGTTAATAAGCGCCGATTGCACGGGACTTCCACCCGGGCTGTTAATGCGCAAAAGCACGGCCTTGGCTGAATCGTTGTCGAATGCGGCCCGCAGGCTGGCATTAATGCGTTTGGCACTGGCTTCGCCATCCGGGCCAATTTCGCCTTCCAGATTCACCAGGGCTACGTGCGGGGCAGATTCATCCAGCCCGTCAGTCAGCTTGTCGCTGTAGAGGGTGGCTATCAGAAGACCAAAATACAGCACCGCTACGAATTTGAAAAAAATACCCCAGCGCCTTCTTCTGCGCTGTTCGCACAGGGCTTCGGCAGCCAGTTTTCGATGAACTGGCGCTCCCACTTGGGAGGCTCTTGGTTCGGGGGGGTAGGCTGCGATTCTGGCTGGCCTGAAAAGTGGTCTGACATGGTTTACATTCCTTTTAATACGTGCGTGCTTGTTGGTTTACTGCTTATTCATTAATGCCAGTTTCAGGCACCGAAACAGGCCCTGAAGGCTTTAAATACACAGTTTCATTGTGCTCTAAAAACGTGCAGCCCAATCAGGGGCTTGCCATCGCAAGGGCCGCCGATGCAATGGCCATTGGTGGCGTTGTAGGAGGCACCGTGGGTGGCACACACAATCATGCTGCCGGAATCGTCCAGAAATTCGCCATAATTCCAGTCCAGCTCGACGGGCACATGGCTGCAGCGGTTCAGGTAAGCATGCACAGCGCCATTTACGCGCAGAACAAAAGCGACTGCGTGTTCGCCGTTGTAGAGCACTTTAAAGCGATGGGCCAAACCGCCCTCTTGTAAGGCAGCGGCAGGGCAAAGCGCGATTTCGATCATGGTGTCCGGGTGCTCAACACCCCGGAATCAAGCGCTTGAAGCAACCAGGGCGTGGCCTCTGACACCGAGGTAAATGCCGCCAAATGCGGCAATTGCACCAGCATGTTTCGGGGGTGAGCCCCAGAACACACCGCAAGGGCGTGGGTGCCCGCGGCCTGGGCCATTTGCAAATCGTGGGTGGTATCGCCAATCATGAGCACCTCTTCGGGAACGAACGAAAACTCTTCCATGAGTTCGTGCAGCATTTCGGGGTGGGGTTTGCTGTGGCATTCGTCGGCACAGCGTGTGCCTGCAAAAAAAGGACGGGTTTTGGTTTGCTCCATGGCGCGGTTCAAACCCTGTCTGGATTTACCGGTTGCCACGGTGCAGGTAATGTTGCGCTGCTGCAGGGCTTCCAGCAAAGGCACAGCCCCTGCAAACAGGCGCAGCGTGTGATCGGCTTTCAGGTAGTTATGCCGGTAGCTTTCTGTAAGAATGTTCAGCTGCTCATCGGTGGCACTGGGTGCTGCGTAGCGCAATGCTTCTGCCAGGCCCAAGCCAATGACAAAAGAGGCAATTTCCTGGCCGGGATCTGGAAGCGCTGCATCCTGACAGGCCTGCCGTATTGCGTGCGTAATTGCACCAGTGGAGTCGAGCAAAGTGCCATCCCAATCAAACACAATCATTTTGAATGCCATCGCTTTGTGCTTCCTTTGCTACTTCCGGTCGGGTTGCTTTTGGTGAGGGTGTGCTCTCAAGCGTTGTTTAAACTGTTCCAGATCGGGAGCCAGCGGTGCTTCCAGCAACAAAGGCTCGCCACTTGCGGGGTGAACAAGCTTAAGTGTACTAGCGTGCAAAAACATGCGCTTTAAACCCTGCGACTGCAACATTTTATTCGTTTCGAAGTGGCCATAACGGTCATCGCCCGCAATAGGGTGTTTACTGGCGCTGGCATGGACCCGAATCTGGTGGGTTCTACCCGTTAAAATTTGCACACGCACCAAGGAAAAAACACCTGTCGCACTGGTAAACCGCTCTTGAACAGTAAACAGGGAAACAGCAGCATCGCCCCTGGAGTCAACAAAAACACGTTTTTCTTTTTCGCTGGCCTGGGTTTTCAGCAGGGGCAGATCGACCTTTTGAAGATTGCCAGGCCAATCGCCCAATACCAGTGCATGGTAGTACTTTTTCCAGGCTCTTGCTCGAAGTTGTTCCTGCAAGGCGCGCAAAACACTGCGTTTTTTTTGAGACCAACAGTATGCCGGAAGTTTCGCGGTCGAGCCGGTGCACCAGCTCAAGTGAATTCCAGGTTTCTGCCCTTGCCCGCCGTAAAAGCTCGATTAAGCCCAAAGAATTGCCCGATCCGCCATGCACGGCAAGGCCAGAAGGTTTGTTGACTGCCATCAGACCTTCGTCTTCGTACAAAATTTCCAGATTGGCCGCCTGCTTTATAAGCGCCGCATGGTGGCCGTGCCCATGCAGGCCGTCCAAACTGCTTTCCGGTGGGTTCCAATCTGCTTTTTGCGAAGTTCTGATTGGCGGTATGCGAATCACATCGCCAGTTTTAAGCCGAGTAGTAGGACTTGCCCGCCCACGGTTAACCCGCACCTCGCCCGAGCGGATAATGCGAAACAAATGGCTTTTGGGCACGCCTTTGCACACCTTGATTAGAAAGTTGTCCAATCGCTGGTCGTGGGAGTTTTCCTCGACTGTTACGAGAATGGCCCGGTCTGGGCTGGGTTTGTGCTCAAAATTCAAGGTATTCGCTTTCTTTTAGTACGCGGTTCATCATATAATCCGATTATCGCTTGCCCAGCGCGCCCAATGAGGTGTGCCTCGGCCAGTTTTAGCGAAAAAAAGAAAAGACGATTGGGCTTGCTACCTGCCCTGGATGGTAGTGAAGACAAACAAGCCAAGGCGCGAGGCACATTGCCCGCCTACGGCAAGAGCAAAGATTCTGTGCCAGATGGACTTTTTAAGGTTCCATCTGGCCTAGGTAAACGCAAGACGTACAGTGCAAGACCTGTAACTTATGTGTTTCCTGCAAAACATGCGGGCATGTAATACAGGCATTTGGGGTTGGCACTTTTGCTGGTGGCTGGCCCATGCCGTTTTCGTTTCTAAACGGGCTGTTTTACTGTGCCTGCTTCTTTTGTTTCTTGCTGCCCCACACCTGTTTGTCTCTTTTGCACTTGATTGTGTATGGAGCGTGCATGAAACGCATGTTATTTAATGCAACTCATTCTGAAGAGTTGCGAGTCGCCATTGTAGATGGCCAGAAACTGATCGACATCGACATTGAAACTGCCGGTAAAGAACAACGAAAAAGCAACATCTACAAAGGCATTATTACCCGCATTGAACCCAGCCTGGAAGCCTGTTTTGTCAACTACGGCGAGGAACGCCACGGCTTTTTGCCCTTCAAGGAAATTTCCCGCCAGTATTTCAAGGAAAGCGCCGAGCAAGGGCGTGCCCGTATTCAGGACGTACTGTCTGAAGGCCAGGAAATTCTGGTTCAGGTAGAAAAAGAAGAACGCGGCAACAAAGGCGCGGCCCTTACTACCTATATTTCGCTGGCAGGCCGTTACCTGGTGCTTATGCCCAACAACCCGCGTGGCGGCGGTGTTTCGCGACGCATCGAAGGCGAAGAGCGGCAGGAACTGCGCGAAAACCTGGACAAACTTGATTACCCCAAGGGCATGAGCCATTATTGCCCGCACAGCAGGCATTGGCCGTTCGGCCGAAGAACTGCCAGTGGGATCTAAATTACCTCAGTGCAAGCTTTTGGGAACGCCATCGACAGCGGAC
>JAAURO010000222.1 GCA_012032215.1 Limnobacter sp. | reverse complement strand
CCGCAGCTTTAACAGCTTATCGGGTGGCGAGCGCAGGCGTGCCAGCCTGGCAGCGGCTTTTGTGCAAAACCCCAATGTGTTGCTGCTGGATGAACCGATGAGCCAACTGGATTGGGCGCACCAGGTGGTTGTAGGCAAACTGATTCGCACCTGGGTGAATGGCAATTCCAGCAACAAGCCGGAAACTGCTTCCAATGACACGCCGCCCGGCAAAGCAGCTGTGTGGATAACCCACGACCCCAACATGGCCTTGCGTTTTGCCACGCACCTGCTGGCCATTGGCCCAGGTGGAAAAACCTGGCAAGGCGGAGTGTGCGACATGGCTCACCCTGAGGTGTTTGCACAGGTGTATGGCTGCAGCATTGAGACCAGCGCCGATCCGTTTTTGTTTTTCCCGAAAGTGATTCCGGATGACTCTTTGCCTGCGTAGGCCGGTTATTCGGGTGCGCTGTTGCTTTTTCGGCATGCCCTCTGGATGGAGAGGTTTTTCTGCAGTGGCGGGTTCACTGTGTGCGCGGCGAATAATGTGTTCGGGTGTGTGGGGTTTGTAAGTAAAGTTAACAAGGCCTTCTACCGAAATGCTCCAGATGAATTCAGCGTTGCTGTGCTCTCCAAATTTGTATTTGGATCTCTCGCTAGTGGTGCCAGTGATGCTGTTTCTGGTTCTCTCGGTTTTTATTGTTTGCAGCGCTGCATTCAAGAGGCTACTTCTTAATAGTGTTTCTCCGGTATGCAAGAGTGTCTCTGCATTGTTTTCTACAATGGTGTGTTTGTGAGCGCTGAAGGTTTTGGCGGTTCGGTGATGGTTGTCTCCCAGTAGAGGGACCTGGGGTCTTTCGCATCTGCCTGAATAGTGGTTGTTACTCGTGTTCCGTCTGCTTGTGTTCTTTGTGAAGTTTTTCGAGGCAGGGCAACGGTTTGTTGGCTGATTACACGCATGGCACGATGCTTCGTATTAAATCGTCTTGTTTCGGTGGTCTGGGCAGGGTGTCTATGTGCAATGATTTTCCGTTCCCATTCCATTTTACCGGTTTGCGGAATGTAGGCTCGGGTTTCCTGTTCACTTGCCGGGGTGTTTGGTGCGCTGTTTTCTGGATGGAAGACAGCGCGTACAAGTGTTTCAATTTTTTTTGTTTCTGGGACATATGCCCTTAGCGTGTATATATTGCAACCAAGGGCAGCGCGGAACTCTTCTGCCTTGAAGAGGTGGTTCTGCTTTGGGTGCATGTCCCAATGCTCGATGGTAGATTGTTGCGATGTACCTGCTTTACTGACGTACACCATTCTTGGATAACCTGTTCCAGATGTACCAAAACTGTCGTAAAGCCCCTGTTCAAAAGAGCTTACTTCCCAAAAATGGCTTTCCTGATTGCTGGTTTTGGTTGGTTTCTGATGTATTGCGAATTTTATGCCGTAATAAAATTGCTGGCGTAAATGTAGTGCATAACCCAATTCGGTGCTTGTGCCTTGAAGCGGACAAGGTGGGTTGGCAGTGCCTACCTTTTCAAATGCGCGTCTGCTTGTTTGTTGCGCATTGTCTGCTTGGTGCTCTGGTGCAACTATGCCTGAGAGGTAAGTGTCTACACGACTGGGCATGTGCTCTAAGGCCGTTGCGAAATTGTTGCCTAGCTCACTCTTGCGCAACATATCAGTAAGCTTTGGGTTTTCTTGCAAAAGTGTGTGGGCGGCTTTTTGAATGGCCGCTACCAATTTGCTTGGGGGGTTTGCTTCTGCGCCCTGAGAGCAGTTGTGGTGAGAAATCGTGGGCAGCACAGAGCCCGGGGAGTCAATGGCACGAGACATAAAGGCAAATTTGGTGGGTCGTGCAGGATTCGAACCTGCGACCAAAGGATTAAAAGTCCTCTGCTCTACCAACTGAGCTAACGACCCTTTAGGTATTTGGAATCATTCGGTGTGTATTTTTGCCTACCTGAAAAGGCCTTGAATTCACACGGCCCCTAACCGAAGACCGCGATTATGAACAAAAAAGCCGGACTGGTCAAGCCTTTCTGGGCATTTTTTCGCGAAACCTAGGTGCTGTGTGCCAGCCTGTGCTGCAAAGGGGTTTTTACCCGTCCGGGTAGGGGTTTTCTATTCCAAAGCGTTTAAGGATTTCGGTTTCGCGGACCTGCATCAGCTCGGCTTGGGCATCGGTTTCGTGCACATAGCCCTGGGCATGCAGGCAACCATGGACAACCAGATGTGCCAGGTGGTGCAGAGGCTGTTTGTGTTGCTCGTGGGCCTCGCGGTGTATTACTTCGGGGCACAGCACAATATCTGCCAAAAAAACGGGCAGACCGGGCAGGTTAGGGGTTTCCAGCGGAAAGGGTGAGCACATTGGTGCGTAGTTTTTGTCCCGGCAAATCGCGGTTTAATGTGCATGCTGCCTGGGTATCGGCAAATCGCAATGTGATTTCCGCGCTGTCTCTGAAACACGCACGTGCCCAACGGCGTAAGCGTGCATTTTCCAATGTGGCAAAACCTGCGTTTTTTTGGGCAGCGCCCACTGTATATGAATGACAACTTGGCTTGGATTCATGCTTTAAAAGTGGCCGCTGCGGGCTTTCATGGTGTCGGGCTTTTGCCGGGGTGGTTAAAGCGGTCGTAGGCATCCACAATGCGGGCTACCAGAGGGTGGCGCACCACATCGGCGGATTCAAAATAGGTAACCGCAATGCCAGATACCCCTTGCAACACCTGCTGGGCTTGCACCAAGCCGCTTTTCTGCCCGCTGGGTAAATCAATTTGTGTCACATCGCCAGTAATCACCGCCTTGCTGCCAAAGCCGATTCGGGTCAGAAACATTTTCATTTGTTCAGGCGTGGTGTTTTGGGCTTCGTCCAGAATAATAAAGGCCTCGCTTAAGGTTCGTCCGCGCATGTAGGCCAGTGGTGCAATTTCTATGGCGTTGCGTTCAAACCATTTTTGCACACGGTCAAAGCCCGCCAGTTCGTACAGCGCATCGTACAGGGGGCGCAGGTAGGGGTCTAGTTTCTGGCCCAGGTCGCCGGGCAAAAACCCCAGGCGCTCGCCTGCTTCTACGGCAGGGCGGGTCAAAATAATTTTGTTGACTTTGTCGCGTTCAAGGGCGTCTATGGCGCAGGCCACTGCCAGGTAGGTTTTGCCAGTGCCTGCTGGCCCAATACCAAAAGTGAGGTCGTGCTGTAGCACTTGGGCCAGGTATTGCCTTTGCTTTTGGCTGCGGGCTTGCAGTTCGCCTTTGCGGGTTTTTAGGGTGAAGTTTTCTTCGTCGTTCAGTACTACGGTGGGGGCTTGCCGTGATTTCAAAGTGTGGGTGTTTTTCATTTCAACCGTGGCAAGTTGTATGGCTTGTGGTTCCAGGGGTAAACGGCTTTGCACAAAAAAGTGATCGAGCAGTCCAATGGCTTGGGCTATTCCAGGGGCCTTGCCTTCAAGGGCCAGGCTGGCACCACGCCGCGAAATTTTTACCTCGAAGGCTTTTTCAATTTCACGCAGGTTCGAATCCAGGGGGCCGCACAGATTGGACAAACGGTTGTTGTCGTCAGTTGGGGCTTGCCAGGTGGTGGTTTTGGCTTTCATGCAGCGAAGTGAAATACAGAGTGGTTTTCACCCATTGTATGCCTTAAGGAACCTCTGATTAACTCCGAGGGTGCAGATTTGAGGGGAGTCGGAATTGCCAAGTGGCTTGCAAAAAGCGCAGTGATATCAAGTGATCTCGCGATAAAACCGCAGACGGCGGGCACCGCTTTAATCGCCGGGAGCCACATCCCACAGTGCCATGGTAAGAAAGAACTGCAAAACCTATGCCATATTATAATTATCCAGCTATATAAAAGAAGAGCTTGAGTTTATCTCGTCTTCATCTACCCAAACTGAAGCGGAGCGGCTGCTGTCGTTGCCTGATAAAGAGGATGCTGGCGTTTCTGCGCGAAGCTGCGGTAACTGCGTGCTGGGGTTGGCAATGTCATTGCGTCTGCGCACCAGGAATTTTCTGGGAGGTTGCAGGCCGAAGCTGTTTTGTCTGTCGGTTTGGGCGGGCTGTTCACCGCCTTGCGTGACCACGGTGAGCGTACTTGAAGTTATGCTGAACTTGTCGGGTTCTCTGGGCCGTTTTTGGCCCACTTGTGTGGGCAGGCGGGTTGCTTG
>JAAURO010000221.1 GCA_012032215.1 Limnobacter sp. | reverse complement strand
GAGGCATTTTTAATGTGGGCAGTGGCGTGGGTACTTCGGTGGGCGAACTGGCCCGGCTGACGTGCACCCTTGCACAAAGCCAGCAAACCGTGGTGGGCAAGCACACACTGGACCGCATGTCTGCACTTGTGCTGAATATAGCGCCTACTTGCAGCGTCTTGAATTGGGCACCACAAACAAGCCTGGAAGAAGGCATACGGAATCTTTGGCAACTCCACTTGCAATCAACCACAAACCACTATTCATGAACAAAAGAACCATTGCCGTTTTTACCGGAAACCGTGCCGAATATGGCCTGCAGTACCCCATTCTTCGAGCCATCAGTCAGCACCCTGCTCTGGATTACCGCCTGCTGGTTTCTGGCGCACATCTGGATACCCATTTTGGCAGCACCCTGGAAGAAATTCGCAACGATGGGTTTCGCATTGATGCCGAGATAAAAATTGAAATGGATGCGGGGTCCCTGTTTTCTACCGCACAGGCCATAGGCTCGGGCATTGTTGCAATCAGCAAAGCGTTGGCCCAGCTAAAAGCGGATTTAATGGTGGTGTATGCCGATCGTTTTGAAGGATTTGCAGCCGTGGTTGCCGCCAGCCAAATGAATATTCCTACTGCCCACATAGAGGGCGGCGATCTTACCGAAGGCGGGGCACTGGATGACTCGGTACGCCATGCCATGACCAAGCTTGCGCACCTGCACTTTACCACCAACCAGCAGGCAAGCAACCGCATACTGGCTATGGGCGAAGAGGCTTGGCGTGTGCACACGGTGGGCTTTCCGGCCATCGATTTGATTTCTGAAGGGCGTTTCGCCAAACCAGAAGAAGTGGCACAAAACTGGCACTCGATTTAACCCGCCCCGTGGTGCTGTTTACCCAGCACTCGGTAAGCACAGAGTTTGATCACGCCAAAGAACAACTGCAACCCAGCCTGAACGCCATGGAACAACTGGCCGCGGAAGGGGTGCAGGTTATTTTGACTTACCCCAACAACGATGCAGGCGGGCGGCAAATCATAGAACAGTTGCAAGCTTTTGCAAGTCGGCAACTACCGAATACCCAAGTGCACCGCTCGTTGGGGCGGCATGTGTACCACGGCGTGCTGGCGTTGGCAGAAAACCCCGAACTGGCTGTGGCCTGTGTGGGTAACTCGTCTTCCGGACTTAAAGAAACGCCTGCTTTTCATTGTCCAACGGTAAACATTGGTTCGCGCCAGGAAGGTCGGTTGCGTGGTGCCAATGTGCTTGATGCGGCATACGATCAGGCTGCCATTTTGGAAGAGGTAAAGCGCTGTCTGCACGATTCAGCATTTCGCAAACTGTGCCGCACCGCTGCCAATCCGTATTGGCTTGGCGATGCGGGGCCAAAAATTGCCGAGGTACTGGCCAATGTGGAATTGGGTACCAGCCTGATTCGCAAGCGCATGACCTTAGCAGGCGAAACCAAGAATGGCTGGTATCGGTAATCGGGAAGTTCCATGACGTCCCCTTTACAAATTCAACCTTTCTTCAGGTATGTGCAGGAAGTAGACTCGCTGCGCGCAGTAGCTGTGCTGGCTGTGGTAGCAAACCACATTGGTGGCGTTAGTGGTGGCTACATTGGCGTAGATGTTTTTTTGTGATATCGGGCTATGTAATAACCCTGTTGCTGCTTGGCAGTTTGCACAAAAAAAATGGAGTCTTTCCGAATTTTACCGGCGCCGCACACTGCGAATTATTCCACCATTGTTGGTGGTTTCGCTGGCGGTTTATCTGTTCTCGTGGTGCTTGTTTTTCTGCCAGAAGATTTTCGTTTTATTCGCGAGTCCTTTTTTTTCAGTCGTTTTTTGCACAAAACTTTTATTTCGTAGCGCGCTCGGCAGATTACTTTCAAGGGCTGTCATCGGCCAAACTCAACCTGCACACGTGGTCGTTGGCCGTAGAAGAACAGTTTTATCTGATTTACCCGTTTGCTTTTCTGGTTTTTTATCGATTCAGGCACGCAAAGTGGATGCCTTGGGCGGTGGTGGCTGGTTTTGCGGCATCGCTGATACTGCTTGGCAATACCTACGAAACCACGGTGCTCCCTGCCATGCAGGCCTTAGCAGGATTAGAGCTTTCTGGTAAAGCACTGTGGGGGCCCGGTACTACCTGATTTTCTGCAGGGCATGGGAATTGCTGTTAGGGGCAATAAGCTGTCTGTTGGTGTACCAATGTGTGCACGCAGGGCAGGTCGTCTGCAACGCCTGCCCATCAAGGGGGTGCAAGTTCTATCGGTGTTAAGTGCCAGCGTGCTGCTTGGGTGTTTTTTCTGGATACCCGAAACAATAGCCTGGCCCAATGCACTGGCACTTGTTCCAACCCTGGCCACTACCTGCCTCTTGGTGTTGCTACACCTGTTTGGTTCAATTGCCTTGCCAGGCTTTGCAAGCTGGCAGCCCCTTCAGGCGATTGGCCGTTGCAGCTATTCGCTGTATTTGTGGCATTGGCCCATTTTGGGCGCACTGATTTACACCAACAGCGACTTTGGCACTTCGTGGCTAGATTACTTGGCTTACTGCGTGCTTGTTGGAGTTTTTACTTGGGCTACCTATGCCTTGGTAGAGCAAAAAAGGCAACAATTGCGTGCCTGGCATGCATGGGTAATCTTGGTGGCTTTTTGTGGTTTGTCTTTGGCGGCTTCTGGATACGAGCAGTCACCCAAAAATTTTCCTCCAGAAGTACAACGCATTGTTAACACCGGCGCATATGCTGAAAACTGTGTCAGTTGTACCCAAGCCCCAAGCCGAGCCTTTGTGGTGCTGTGGGGCGACAGCCATTCTCAAATGCTGGTGGAAACGGTTGAGCGTGTAAGCAAGGAGGTGGGCTTGCAATTGGTGCATATAAAGGGATCACTGGCTGAAGACCGCAGACAATTACTGAGCCTGGCAAGTTCTACTGGCTACACGGGCATGATTGTGGCTGCGCGCTGGTCAATGTATGCCGTGGGTTTTCCTGCGGATGAACCTGAAGAACAAGGAACACGCTACCTGCCACTCGATGGAAAGCAGGCGCTTGGGCGCGAACAAGGCATGCAGCATTTTCAAATACAGCTCGACCGCTTTTTAAACGACTTCAGCAATCAATCGATTTTGCTGCTGCTTGAAGTGCCGCGTTACGCGTTTTTTCCCAAAAAAGAATTGCTCATGCAATGGGCAAGCTTGAGATTACGCGCTTTACCAGTAAAGACGCTGGGCATGCACCAAGCCGAACAGCAAGAAACCCGCACCTTGATCGAGCAACTCGCTGCAAAGCACCCGACAGTTGAATTGGCAGACCCTGCCGCGCTATTGTGTGCTGGCGGCACGTGCACTTGGCACGCAGGGTGGGATCTGCTTTACAAAGACGATGATCATTTATCGGTGTATGGGTCAGAAAAACTGCGTCCACTTCTAGAGCCGTTTCTGTTTCAAAGAATCCTTCATGCAAAATAACCCTTTAGCCGCTGTTGGCCCGAACAATGAGTAACGTACTTTTACCTCCCGATGCACCTCTACTGGCAGCGGTACGCGCCATTGAGTCGAGCCACCGCCGCATTGCAGTGGTAGTCAACAAAGACGATTGCCTGCTGGGCACGCTCACCGATGGGGATGTGCGGCGCTGCCTGCTTGATGGCGGAAATCTGCAAACTCCGGTTTCACAAGCCATGAACACCAGCCCGCTTTCCGCACTTGTGGGCAGTTCGGCCGGGCACATGCTGGGGCTGATGCGCAGCCGCCATGTAATGGTGTTGCCACTCATTGAACCAAGCGGCCGCTTTGTGCGCCTGATGCACTTAACCGATCTGGACAATGTCCCAGCAAAAACCACCAGTACCTCTTCGTTTAGTTTCGCGGTAATTATGGCCGGCGGCGAAGGCATGCGCTTACGCCCACTCACAGAAAACATCCCCAAACCCATGGTAGATATTGGTGGTATTCCTTTGTTGGAACGCCAGATTCAGCGACTGGCTGCGGCAGGTGTGGGCAAGGTGTATTTGTCTTTGAATTATTTGGGCCACGTGATTGAAGAACATTTCAGCGATGGCCGCAAATTCGGTATTGAGGTGTGCTACCTGCGTGAAAAAGAAAAACTGGGAACGGCGGGTGCCTTGTCGTTGTTGCCCGAGCAGCCAGAAGGGCCCATATTGGTGATGAATGGCGACATTCTGAGCATCTTTCAGTT
>JAAURO010000220.1 GCA_012032215.1 Limnobacter sp. | reverse complement strand
TGGCCGAGGTGTTTACTGGTTCACCGGGCAAGTACGTTCCTCTGACAGAAACCATTCGTGGCTTCAAGATGATTGTCAACGGCGAGTGCGACAGCTTGCCGGAACAGGCGTTTTACATGGTCGGCACGATTGACGAAGCCATTGAAAAAGCCAAGAAAATTCAATAACCAACTGGCAAACAAACCGACAAAGGGTTGGTGTTGGTAAATCGGGCTGGAGCGGTTTAGTCGTTCTGGTTTTTAAGCGGGCAGCCTGCCGTTGGGCTGTCTCGTCTTACAGGTTTATTATCCCCATTTCCAAGGAAAGCAAGATGAAGAACACCATTCAAGTCGATGTGGTAAGTGCTGAAGAATTGATCTTCGAGGGCCAGGCCGAGTTTGTGGCATTGCCCGGTGAACAAGGAGAGCTGGGCATTTACCCCCGCCACACGCCGCTGATTACCCGAATCAAAGCCGGTACGGTGCGTATGAAAATCCCGGGGCAGGCCCACGATGAAATCGTGTTCGTGAAGGGTGGAGTTCTGGAGGTTCAGCCCAACAAGGTAACCGTGCTGGCAGATACGGCAGTGCGCGCCACCGATCTGGATGAAGCCAAGGCCGCAGAGGCCAAACGCCTGGCACAGGAAGCAATGGCCAACACGGCGACCGATGTCGATTACGCTCAGGCCCAGGCCGAACTGGCTAGCGCGATTGCTCAACTGGCGGCCATTAAGCGTTTGCGTAAAGTACGGTAAATGCTTCTCTGACAAAAACGTGCGAACAAAGAAATTGTGAAGGATTGTGGAACTCTTGCTGTCTTTAACCGACTTAAGTAGATGTCCACAACTGAGGTTTTAAACATGGCTAAAACATTTGAAGAACTGTTGACTGCATTGGATGCCAAGCGACCAACAGAAAAAACAGCAAAAGGCAAAGTGTATTTCTACAAAGATTTACCAGTGCGGTTTGTTGCTGGTGAGCTCGAAGGAATTCACTGGATGGATATCCAGATTGAATTGCCACGTTTTACCATAAGTTCCATTAAAGGTGCCCAGAAGGTGCTTGAGGCCAATGTGGAAATGGGTATGGCTACTCCTATTCCTACCTGGTTTGGTGCTACTGAAAAGGGCAATGTGGTGTTTATCAACCGTTTGGATTGGCAACACATTACCCCCGAAATTCTTGATGACCACGTGATGCGTTGCATCGACCAAATGAGCCAGGCGCTTGCCGCCGAAGGTGTTTAAGGGCTCTTTTTACACAACAGGTTCTGGCGGAGTGGGTCTTTTCCTGCTCTGCTGAGCTTCCAAAAGAAAAGGACGTGGCGTTTTAGTGCAGAATGTTGGGTTTGTATTGCCCCAAGAGCCTGAAATGACCGATTTCTTGCCTGTCAAAAACGACACTTTTCTAAAGGCCTTGCGCCGCGAACCCACCGACTACACCCCTGTCTGGCTGATGCGCCAGGCTGGGCGTTACCTGCCAGAGTACCGCGCAACCCGTGCCAAAGCGGGCAGTTTCATACACTTGTGCACCAACCCGCAGGCAGCGTGCGAGGTTACGTTGCAGCCTTTGGCCCGTTATCCCCTGGATGCAGCCATTTTGTTCTCGGATATTTTGACGGTACCCGATGCCATGGGCTTGGGCCTCTATTTTGAAGAAGGTGAGGGTCCGAAGTTTCAGCGTCCGATTGCCACTGAAAAAGAGGTGCAAGCCTTGTGTGTACCGCACATGCAGGAAAGCCTGGGTTATGTGTTTGCTGCTGTTTCTACCATACGGCAGGCCTTGGGTGGGCAAGTGCCGTTAATTGGCTTTTCTGGCAGTCCCTGGACACTGGTCTGCTACATGATAGAAGGTGGCGGCAGTAAAGATTTTCGCAAAATAAAAACCATGATGTACAAAAGACCAGACCTGATGCACCAGATTCTGGAAGTCACTACCCAAGCGGTAATTGAGTATTTGCAGGCACAAATTCAAGCAGGGGCGCAGGCTGTGATGGTGTTTGATAGTTGGGGCGGAATATTGGCCCACCAGGCTTTTCAGGTTTTCAGCTTGCAGTATATGCAGCGCATTGTGCAAAGCCTGCCCAAACAGGTTGTGCGCAAAACACAGGCTGGTAGCCATGCCGACAGTTTTAGCGAGCAAATTCCCTCTATTGTGTTTACCAAAGGCGGTGGTCTTTGGCTGGATGCGCTTGCGGCAACAGGCGCCAGTGCGGTGGGAGTGGACTGGACTGTGGATCTGGGCCGGGCACGCACGCAAATTGGTCAGCAATGCGCCATTCAGGGCAATCTGGATCCCAATGTGTTGTTCGCAAAGCCTGCACACATTCAGGCCGAAGTGGCCATGGCTTTGCAAAGCTTTGGTGCGCCTTCGGCGGGAAGCGGGCATGTGTTTAATCTGGGGCATGGCATTTCGCAATTTACACCGCCAGAATCGGTGAGTGTGATGGTGGATGCCGTGCATGAATACAGCAGCCGCCAAAGAATGGTTCCGACATAGGCGCCATCAAACGGGCACGGGCAGTACCCAGCCGGGTATCGGCCACAACAGGCAGTTTGAACTGCGATGTGGGGTCTGTTCGGTAAGGTGGCGGTAAGTTATGCACAGTTGTACACATATTGCAAGCAAAGGGCGAATTGGGGTCGGGGCATAGTGGATAGCTCGGTGTTTTGGTATAACATACTGATTAATATGTAAAAATTAATTTTACGTTGGGCCGGTTTCAACGGCTTTTGAAACAAACTTCAAGTGATTTCTAGGTTTGTGCAATACTGTCCACAAAGTTATCCACATTGTTTTCCCTGAAGAAGAGTGATCAAAAAAACCGGGTTGATAAGGTAAAAACTTAAAGTGATGTCTGAACTGTCTCCCGTTTTTCCCGAAGCAGGCGAAGTGGCTCTGCCAGTGGGGTGCCACGTGGAAGTCATGGTGGCGGTGCCTTTGCCCAGGCTGTTTACCTATCGTTGGCCCTTTGAACAACCGCCTTGTTTTGGCCAGCGGGTGATTGTGCCATGGGGCAAGGCAAGGCGCGTGGCCGTGGTGTATGGCCCTGCGCAAAAGGCGGGCAGTGATGAATACGAAATTAAGCCAATAAGTGAATTGCTAGACAACGCAGGGTATTTAACCGAACATTGGCGGAAGTTGCTGAATTTTGCGGCTGCTTACTACCACTACCCCTTGGGTATGCTGGCACTGGAAACACTGCCTAAGGCCTTACGGGTACTGAATGCACGTGGGGAAGAGCCGGTGATGGTCGCCAAGGCCCATCAGCAGGCGTTGGCCAAGAAGCGCACGCCCTGTGCCACAGGGAGGGGCGGTACGTTTTGGGAAACGGGGCTTGCGCTTAATCCAGAACAGACCGAGGCGCTGTTGGCTATTGCGCAGGGTGACGGTTTTAGGGTGGATTTGCTGTACGGTGTTACCGGCAGTGGTAAAACCGAGGTGTATTTAAACCGCATTGTGCAGGTGCTGCAGGCGGGCTGCCAGGTGCTGGTGTTGCTGCCAGAAATCAATCTGACTCCTGCTGCTTTGGCGCTTTACGAAAGCCGTTTAAAACCGGCCCGGGTTGTGGTTCTGCACAGCGGACTGGCTGAAATGAAGCGTACCCAGAACTGGTTTGAAGCGGCCAGTGGTGTTGCCGATGTGGTGATAGCCACCCGTCTGGGCATTACAACACCACTGCCTCGCTTGGGGCTGATAGTGGTGGACGAAGAGCACGACCCCTCGTACAAACAACAAGAAGGCTTAAAATACCACGCCCGAGACCTGAGCGTTGTGCGAGGCAAACAGGAGAACCTGCCTGTTCTGCTGGGCAGTGCTACCCCCTCGCTGGAAAGCCTGCTGCGCGTGCGCCAAGGCAGCTACCGCATGCTCAACCTTACGCAGCGCGCTTCAAAGGGGGCCTGCCTGCCGGAGGTAGAGCTGGTAAACACGGCCCATTTTACCACCACAGAAGGGTTGGCAGAACCGGTGCAACAAGTCCTTAAAGCGGTATTTGAAACGGGCAAGCAATCGATTGTGTACTTAAACCGCCGTGGCTACAGCCCGCAGCTTGCCTGCCAGTCGTGCGGCTGGGTGGCTGGCTGCGAGCATTGCACTTCGCACATGGTGTGGCACAAAAAGAACACACGCTGCGCTGCCACCACTGTGGGGCTGGTTGCCGGGTGCCTGCCAAATGCCCCGATTGCGGCAATCAGGACTTAACCGGGTTTGGGCGTGGCACGCAGAAA
>JAAURO010000219.1 GCA_012032215.1 Limnobacter sp. | reverse complement strand
GTCTGCTTTTTTTTGAGCTTGTATTCGAGGCTGGAAAAGCTGGTCTGGGTCATGATGTTCGCGGGCTGGGGTTGAACGGGTGCTTGCCGCTATTTTAACCGCTCAACTGGTTGCCGGGAGGTGGGGGAGTTGATCAGAGGTTCCCTAAAGGGCAGCCTGCAAACCAACCGATAATTACAACCAATAGACCACCACATACAGGCCCAGCCACACCACATCCACAAAGTGCCAATACCAGGCAGCGGCTTCAAAGGCAAAATGCTTTTTCGGGGTAAAGTGCCCTTTCATGCAACGCAGCATGATGCAAAACAACATAATCGCGCCAATGGTTACATGAAAACCATGAAACCCAGTTAGCAAGAAAAACGTAGATCCATACACGCCTGAGGTCAATTTCAGATTTAACTCGCTGTAGGCATGCATGTATTCGTAGGCCTGAAACCCCATAAACACAGCGCCTAGCAACACTGTTAAAAACAGGTTAAACACCAATTTGCCACGCTGACCCGCCAACAAGGCGTGGTGGGCAATGGTAAGTGTTACGCCCGAAGTAAGCAGCAATGCAGTGTTAATGGTAGGAATAGGCCAAGGCCCCATAACACTGAAGTTTCAATGGTGCCTGCAGGGCCGGTGTTAGGCCAAATGGCATTGAAGCTGGGCCACAAAATGGCCCTGTTACTGAGATCACCCAGCCACGGCATGGCAATTTGTCGCGCGTAAAACAAGGCACCAAAAAAGCAGGGCAAAAAAACATGACTTCTGAAAAAATAAACCAACCCATGGACCAGCGGAACGACACGTCCACACGGTCGTTGTACTGCCCAGTTTCTGATTCACTAATTACCTTTCTAAACCAGCTGTACAACACAAAAAACAGCAGCCCCAGAGCAAAGGCAAAAGGAATGGGTGCCCACGCAACACCGTTTACCCAACCGGCTGCACCCACAATGAAAAACAGCATGGCCAGTGCGCCCAAAGCGGGCCAGGCTGAAAGCTCGGGCACAAAGTAATACGGTGCAGACTTGGCGCTCATGGGACGTTCTCCTTGTTGTATGTTGTTTATTTCTTTTTTCTTGTTCAAATCAAGCCTGATTGACCACCAGGTTTACAACCACCAGCAACACCGCTACAAAAGCTGCGGCGGCAAGCAATCCGGCCACTATCACATGAACAGGGTTGAGTTTTTCAATGTCTTGCGCCTGATCACTGCCTTTTCGCACACCAAAAAACGAGCACATCACGGCAGAAAAAGTGCGTAGCCAACTGGCCTTGGTGCCTTTGCGGCGTGCAGCTTGGCGAATGTCGTTGCTCATCCGGTTATCTCAAAAAAAGTGTAGGAAAGAGTGACCGTGTTCACATCGTGCCCAAGCTCTGGGTCTAGCACAAACACCACCGGAAACACCCGCTTTTCGCCTGCCTTGAACTGCTGCTGGGCAAAACAAAAACACTCCAGTTTGTTAAAGTATGCAGCCGCCTTGGTGGGCAAATAACTGGGGATGGCCTGCCCCGCTGCCGGATGCTGCATGGCGTTTACAATTTCGTACTTCACGGTTGCCAGCTCGCCGGGGTGCAGTTGCATGCTGTGCACCTCGGGTTTAAAACGCCAGTTGCCGCGGTCGTTGGCATCAAACACCACTTTAATGGTGCGGGTTTTATCAACCTGGCTGTTTTTCAGTATTTCTTGAGCGCGGCTTTTTTTGTCTTGTTTGGTAAGTACATTAATGCCGGTAATCTCGCACACTGCTTTGTAAATGGGCACCAAGGCATAACCAAAGGCAAACATGGCCAGCACAATAACCCCCAGGCGCAGCAGCATGTGCCGATTAAATTGCTGGTGTTTGTGTTGCATTAACCAAAAAATCCCATTAGGGCGGGTTCAAATATTTTGCGCACCACAATGCCCACGAAAAAAACAGCCACCACCGACAACAAAACAAGACCAGTGCGACGGTTTTGCTTTTGCTGTGCAGCTTGGCGTTCATCAAGCTTAACCAACGTGGGGTTATAGCCGGAGCTGAGTTGTGTTGTGCAAGGTGCGGCATGTTAACTCCCATTTATTTTACGAGGGGTGGCTCTTCAAACGTGTGGAAAGGTGCGGGCGATGGCACTGTCCATTCCAGTCCTTGTGCACCTTCCCAGGGATTGGCGGGTGCAACGGCACCCTTGTTGAATGCCCAAGCCCGAAGCACGCACCACAGAAAAATCAGCTGCGACAGCCCAAACCAAAATGCACCCACAGTAGCAATGGCATGAAGATCGGTAAATTGCACCGTGTAATCGGCATAGCGGCGCGGCATTCCGCCTAGGCCCAAAAAGTGCATGGGGAAAAACGTCACGTTAAAGCTGATAAGCGAACTCCAGAAGTGCAACTTGCCCAGCCTTTCGCTGTACATGCGGCCGGTCCATTTGGGCAGCCAGTAGTAGGTGCCAGCAAACAGCGCAAAAAGCGACCCAGCCACCAGCACATAGTGAAAGTGCGCCACCACGTAGTAGGTGTCTTGCAGTTGAATATCAATAGGAGCCAGTGCCAGAATAAGGCCGGTAAATCCCCCCATGGTGAAGACAAAAATAAAGCCCACTGCAAACAGCATGGGGGTTTCAAAGGTCATGGAACCGCGCCACATGGTGGCCAGCCAGTTGAAAATTTTAACGCCCGTGGGTACGGCAATCAGCATGGTGGCAAACATGAAAAACAATTGGCCGGTAACTGGCATGCCGGTGGTAAACATGTGGTGCGCCCACACAATGAACGACAAAATGGCAATGGATGCCGTGGCATACACCATGGAGTGGTAACCAAACAGCTGCTTGCGGGCAAAGGTGGGCACAATGTGCGACACAATGCCAAACGCGGGCAAAATCATGATGTACACCTCGGGGTGCCCAAAAAACCAGAAAATATGCTGGTACATAACCGGGTCGCCGCCGCCTGCGGCATTAAAAAAGGAGGTGCCAAAGTGCCGGTCGGGTAAGCACCATGGTAATGGCGCCAGCCAGCACGGGCATAACGGCGATAAGCAGGTAAGCGGTAATTAGCCAGGTCCAGGCAAACATGGGCATTTTCATGAGCGTCATGCCTGGGGCACGCATGTTCAAAATGGTGGTAATAATGTTAATCGACCCCATAATGGAAGAGGCACCCAGTATGTGCATGGCAAAAATGGCTGCGTCCATGCCGGGGCCCATTTGCACCGAAAGGGGGGCATACAGCGTCCAGCCGGCAGCGGTGGCACCACCGGGCATAAAAAACGAGCCTGTCAGCACAATGGCGGCAGGCACCATCAGCCAAAAGCTGAAGTTGTTCATGCGGGCAAATGCCATGTCAGAACAACCAATCTGCAGCGGAATCATCCAGTTGGCAAAGCCCACAAATGCGGGCATAACCGCACCAAACACCATAATGAGGCCGTGCATGGTGGTGAGCTGAT
The DNA here is from genome assembly GCA_012032215.1 of Limnobacter sp. Taxonomy (GTDB): domain Bacteria; phylum Pseudomonadota; class Gammaproteobacteria; order Burkholderiales; family Burkholderiaceae_B; genus Limnobacter. The sequence goes on along the minus strand of JAAURO010000219.1, from coordinate 794 downwards.
TAAAAAACTCGGGCTGCACCAGCTGCAAACCCGGCTGAAACAGCTCCGCACGCAACATCAGCGCCAGCACCCCACCCTCTAGCAGCATGGCAAAAGAGAAAATCAGGTACATCGTGCCGATGTCTTTGTGGTTGGTGGCATACAGCCAGCGACGCCAGCCGTGTGGGCGGTGATCGTGGCTGTCGTGACCGTGACCCTGTGCGGGCGCTGGCGGGGTGTGCCCTGCGGTCAAATCTGCAACGGTGGTGCTCATTCAGTGTGCTCCCTATACCTGTATAACGTGCGTTGTATTAACGTGCTGCCGTAATGGCGCTTGGTTGAACTACCGGGTCGGTGCCTTTGCCGGCATTGCTCCAGGACTGGCGCGTATAAGTAATTACCGAAGCAATTTCCACATCCGACAATTGCTTCCAGGATGGCATGCCTGCGCCTTTGCCATTCAATAGAATGTGAATTTGTTCAGATTGCGGGCCCTGCACAATTGCCGAGCCATCCAAGGCCGGAAAGGCTCCCGGAATGCCCGCACCACTGGCCTGGTGACAGGCCGCGCAATTGGAATTGTAAGTGGACTCGCCTTTGACCAGCAAATCTGCAACTTCCCAGGTTTTGGTGGGATCTTCCTGCCTGGCTTTGGCCTCTTCCAGCTTGGCCTGCACCCACGTGGCGTATTCGTCGCTGGAAACCACTTTAACCACTATCGGCATGAAGGCGTGATCTTTACCGCACAACTCGGCGCACTGGCCGCGGTAGGTGCCTTCTTTTTCAGCCTTGAACCAGGTGTCGCGTACAAAGCC
>JAAURO010000218.1 GCA_012032215.1 Limnobacter sp. | reverse complement strand
ACGCACGCCAGGTGCCATTTTGCCCATTTTGCCAAAGCGTATTTAACGGGTATGGGGTTGGCCTGGCAAAACATGGCAGGCGTGCAAATCAAGCAGTTGCACATTCAGGCGGTTTGCCGGTGGGGCATCGGCGGCAAGGGCTGCTTTGCACAGTTCGTGCATAAGCCTGGGGGCTACGTTGGCGGTTACAGACACATTGCCCTTGCCACCCATCAGCATAAGGTGCACGGCAGTCGGGTCGTCGCCACTGTACACGGCAAACCCTTCGGGGGCTTGACGAATAAGCCACGCGCCGCGCTCCAGATTGCCGGTGGCATCTTTAATGCCAACCACGTTGGGAATTTCTGCCAGGCGCAGCGTGGTGGCGTGGGAAAGATCGGCTACTGTGCGGCCGGGCACATTGTACAAAATAAGGGGCAAGTCTACGGATTCAGCCACCTTGCGAAAGTGCTGGTACATGCCTTCCTGAGTGGGCTTGTTGTAATAAGGCACAACTTGCAGCGAGCCAGCTGCCCCCACTGCGGCGGCATGGGCGGTAAGTTCAATGGCTTCGGTGGTGGAATTGCCGCCTGCGCCTGCCACAACTGGCACGCGGCCAGCCGCCTGCTCTACGGCCACGCGAATGAGCTCGCAGTGCTCAGCCATGCTGACTGTGGGCGATTCGCCGGTGGTGCCTACGGCCACAATGGCATCGGTACCTTGAGCTATTTGCCAGTCGACAAGCTTTCTGAAGCTGTCGAAATCCAGCGAGCCGTCTTCAAACATGGGCGAAACAAGTGCAACAACGCTTCCTGTAATCATTAAACCTCTTCTTGTTTCAGTCGGTTAGAGACAGTGATTGTATCTCATCAGGAGTAATCAAGACCCATGCCCTCGCGCACTTCGCGCATGGTTTCCTGAGCCATGGTGCGGGCGCGTTCACAGCCATCGGCAATGATGTTGCGCACCTGTGCAGGGTCTTCCAGATACATGGCAGCGCGTTCGCGCATGGGTGCCAGTTCGCGGATTACTGCATCTATGATGGGTTCTTTACACTGCAAGCACCCTATACCCGCTGTCTTACAACCTTCTGTCGCCCAGTCTTTCAGCTTGTCATCGGAATACACCAGATGCAACTGCCACACAGGGCATTTTTCGGGGTCGCCGGGGTCGATGCGCCTTACCCGCTGCGGGTCGGTGGGCATTTTACGAATTTTGGTAGTGATGTCTTCGGGGGTTTCTCGCAATGAAATGGTGTTGTGGTAGCTTTTGGACATTTTTTGTCCATCCAGGCCGGGCATGCGCGAGGCCGATGTAAGCAGGGCTTTGGGTTCAGACAAAATGAGTTTGCGGCCACCTTCCAGGTAGCCAAACAGGCGTTCGCGATCGGCAAGGCTTAAATTCTGCGAATCACCCAGCATGGCACGTGCTTGCTCTAGCGCAGTGTCTTCGCCCTGCTCTTGGTAGCGGTTGCGTAAATCAAGATACAGTTTGGCGCGTTTACTGCCCAGTTTGCGGGCCGCTTCCAGAGCCTTGGCCTCGAAACCAGGCTCTTTGCCATACAAATTGTTAAAGCGGCGGGCCACTTCGCGGGTCATTTCGATGTGGGGCACCTGGTCTTCGCCTACCGGCACCAGCGTGGCACGGTAAATCAAGATGTCTGCACTTTGCAAAAGCGGGTAGCCTAAAAGCGTAGTGGTGAGAGTCTTTTTCGCTGAGCTTTTCTTGCTGATCTTTGTAGGTGGGCACACGCTCCAGCCAGCCCAAGGGCGTAGACATGGAAAGCAGCAGGTGCAGCTCGGCATGCTCGGGCACACGCGACTGTATGAACAAGGTGGCCTGCGCCGGGTCTATGCCCGCTGCCAACCAGTCGATAACCATATCCCACACATTCGCCTCAATGACTTCGGGCGTGTCGTAGTGGGTGGTCAGTGCATGCCAGTCGGCCACAAAAAACAGGCGGGGTATTCGTTTTGCAGTTTCACCCAGTTTTTAAGTACACCGTGGTAGTGACCCAGGTGCAGCAAACCGGTGGGGCGCATGCCCGAAAGAACACGTTCTGGAAACATATTAAAAGTTGAACAAAGTCATGATGACGGCCAAACCCGTTCGTATAATCGGCTGCATGAAAATGGGCAAGAGGCCCAACACCAGCAGGGTAAGTAAAATCAGCAAACCGAAACGCTCTGTTTTTTCAAAACCAACCGCCAGACTGGTAGGTAAAAAAGTGTACAGAATGCGGCCGCCATCGAGTGGCAAAATCGGCAGCAGGTTTAACGCAGCAAGCACCAGGTTTACTATTATGCCAGCTTGGGCCATTTCAATTAAAAAAGGTTCCGACACGTTGAACACCATCAGGAGTTTAAGCATTGCTGCCCACCCCAAAGCCATTAACAGGTTGGAAGCCGGGCCAGCAAAGGCAACCAGCCGCATATCCAGGCGGGGACGGTTGAGCCGGGAAAAATCGACAGGTACAGGTTTGGCCCAGCCAAATAGCATGCCGGTGCCCCCGGCCGCAAACGAGGTCAATAAAATAACCAAGGGCACCACAATGGTGCCCATTAAGTCGATGTGCTTCAGTGGGTTTAAGGTAAGCCGACCCGCCATTCTGGCGGTGTGGTCGCCGCAGCGCAGGGCCACATAACCGTGGGCCGCCTCGTGCAGGGTAATGGCAAACAGCACGGGTATGGCATACACCGCAAGGGTCTGGATAATTTCGTTGTCCATTAAATGTTTTCTTCCTCTTGAATGCGCACAGGCGCCAGGGGGCCAGTTAGTGGACCTGCCCCGGTGCGCACCACCAAAGGCTCTGCCCCGGTCCAGTCAATAACGGTGGTTGGCTGGAATTGGCAGCAGTTTCCATCGGACAGAATAAGATCCAGTTCGTGTTCCAGAGCATCGCGAATTTCTTCGCCGTAGCGAAAGGGTTCTGCCATGCCTGGCAACTGAAAGGAGGTGGCAATCAAGGAGGCGCCGAGGTTTTGCAACAGCCCCTGCACCACGTTGTGCTTGGGCAGGCGCAGACCCACCGATTTTTTGGAAGGGTGAGACACCCGCTTGGGCACCTCTTTGGTGGCTTCCAGAATAAAGGTGTAGGGGCCGGGGGTAAGCGCTTTCAGCAAGCGGTACTGCACGTTGCTTACCTTGGCATAGCTGCCGAGCTCGCTTAAATCGCGGCACAACAGGGCCAGGTGGTGTTTGTCAGACAAACCCTTCAGGCGGCGCAGGCGCTCGACGGCGGTTTTGTCGTCGAGGTGGCACACCAGTGCGTAGCAGCTGTCGGTGGGAATGGCCGCGAGGGCCCCTTTGTGCAAGAGATCGGCCGCCTGCTTAAGCAGCCGGGGCTGCGGGTTGTCGGGGTGGAGCTGAAAATACTGGGCCAAGTTGCTTCCTGCCTACATGTACAAACGGGCCCAATTATCCCAGATTGGTACACACCCGCAGGGAAGCGGTGGCAATTCGCCCAAATTGATACGGCTTTCCTGGGGGCTGTGGAAATCGCTGCCCCGAGAGGCTTTAAGCCCCGACCGAACCGCTTTTTGGGCAAAATAGCGGTATTCGTCTGTGGTGTGGCTGCCAGTAACGACTTCCAGCCCCGCTCCACCAAACTGTTTGAATTGCGCAATAAGTTCATCAAGCTGCAACTCGGAAAACGTGTAGCGCCCCGGATGGGCAATAACCGCTGCACCGCTGGAATCGAGTATCCACCCCACTGCTTCGCGCAGGCTTGCCCAATCGAAGGGCACATAACCGGGCTTGCCCTTCACCAGATAATTGGCAAACACGTCACGAACGCTGCTACACACACCGCGTTCTATCAGAAAGCGGGCAAAGTGAGTGCGCCCAATCAACGCGGGGTTGGTGGCATATGCTACAGCGCCTTGATACGCCCCCTCGATGCCATGCTTTTCCAGTTCGCGGCCTATTTCCTGGGCGCGCTCATTGCGGCCTGATCGCACCTGGGCCAAGCCTTCGGCCAAGGCGCTGTCGTGGGCTTGAATGCCCAAGCCCACAATATGCACTGTTTTACCCGCCCAAGTGACTGAAATCTCAACGCCGGGCACAAACAGCATGCCTGCCTTTTCGGCAGCAAGCTGTGCACGGTCAAGGCCAGCGAGTTCATCGTGGTCGGTAAGCGACCAGATTTGCACGCCTTGCGCGGCAGCACGCAATGCCAGCTCTTCAGGGGTAAGCACCCCATCAGACATAACCGAGTGGCAATGCAAATCGGCGTTAATGGAATGGGGG
>JAAURO010000217.1 GCA_012032215.1 Limnobacter sp. | reverse complement strand
CGGACGCTTCCACTCCGCCATCCACGCGTACGCACCGGCACCACCAACAGCGTGAGCAGGCAACTTAATGTGGCAAAAGCCAGTACTGCCGTTGCGGGCACCCAGTGCAGCAGCTTGAACAACGCATAAGTAAGGGGCAACGCCAACAAACAGACCCATGCAACCAGATTAAACAGGGAAAATTCGATGGCTTTGGGTTGCGCACCCAGTCTTTTCGCTACCAGTTCGTGTTTATTCGTATTCATTGTGTATGGATTTCTTGAGAAAGTTTGACAGAGGAAAAAAACCAGATACAAACCGACCGCACGACTTCGACAGCACGACCGCCTCGTGGGAAACCCGCCAGCGAACAGGAACAGCAACCCAGGCCTCAGCGACTTCAATCTTGAAGAGCGACAACACCGCTTGCTTGACAGCAGGCACCAACCCCTTTTGAAGTGCCGCAATTATAAGGGCAATCTGTTAAATCAGGTTACAAATGCTTGAGGCCGATCGGAATTTATTTATTTTTTATAAAAATATTTATTTTTATGTAATAAAAATGCCTTGGAAATCCGCAGAACCAAAGCAAAAACTGCCCGCAAGCCGCATGAGCAAAGAAACTTGAAATAATTGCCAAGGCCGCACGAATCAAAGGGAAAACACGTAAAGGAGGCACGCGAGTATACCACCATAGGGTTATACCCTATACCTATAATTGACCATAAATGGGATATGCCCCCCATTCTGAGGCATCAGGAATGGGATGCACATCGAGAAGAAAGAGGGCAGAGGCAGTTACAATTGGCGTACGGGCGCATGGCACCCGCATTGGGCTGGACACTACATCTATTTGAAGGAATTTACATGAGTTTGAAATGCGGCATCGTGGGTCTGCCCAACGTTGGCAAGTCCACCCTGTTCAATGCGCTTACCAAGGCAGGTATTGCAGCCGAAAATTACCCATTCTGTACCATAGAGCCCAATGTGGGCATTGTGGAGGTACCCGATACCCGCCTGAACCAACTGGCAGAAATCGTAAAGCCAGAACGCATAGTGCCTGCGGTGGTGGAGTTTGTGGACATTGCAGGCCTGGTAGCCGGAGCTTCCAAAGGCGAGGGTTTGGGCAACCAGTTTCTCTCGCACATCCGCGAAACCAACGCCATTGTGAATGTGGTGCGCTGCTTCGACGACGACAACGTGATTCACGTAAGCGGCAAGGTTGACCCCATTTCCGACATCGAAACCATTGAAACCGAGCTGTGCCTCGCCGATTTGTTCACCGTGGAGAAAAGCATACAGCGCTATGCCAAGCAGGCCCGATCGGTGGCGACAAAGAGGCAGCGCGCATTCTGGGCATTCTGGAAAAATGCCAGGCCCAGCTCAACCAGGGCTTACCCGTGCGCGCCTTGGGGCTGGAAGAAGAAGACCTGCTGCTGATTAAAGGCTTTGGCCTGATTACCGCCAAGCCCGCCATGTATGTGGCCAACGTGACCGAAGACGGCTTTGACAACAATCCCCATGTACAGCGCCTGACCGAGCACGCCAACCAACAACACGCCCCCGTGGTGGCGGTGTGCGCGGCCATTGAGGCCGAAATTGCCAACCTCGACGAGGCCGACAGGCTGGAATTTTTAGCCGATTTGGGCATGACAGAACCGGGCCTGAACCGGGTAATTCGTGCCGGTTTTAAGCTGCTGGGCCTGCAAACTTATTTTACTGCTGGCGTAAAAGAAGTGCGTGCCTGGACCATTCGAGAGGGAAGCACCGCCCCACAGGCGGCCGGGGTTATTCACACCGATTTTGAGCGCGGTTTTATCCGTGCACAAACCATTGCATTCGATGACTTTGTGGCGGGTAAAGGCGAAAACGGCGCCAAAGAGGCCGGGAAAATGCGTGCCGAAGGCAAAGAATACGTAGTAAAAGACGGCGATGTGTTGAATTTTTGTTTAATGTGTGATTTTTACAGCGCACATTAAAATTGCGCAGCCTACCCTGCAAAGGCCGAGCTTAGCCCGACAGAAGCCAGATTATCGAACAGAACGCCAGATGCTTTCGTTATTTCCTACCAAATGATTTATAGTAATGCGTAGACAAATAAATTCATTAACCTTTTAGAAGGGGAAAAATGAACAATGGCTCTGTAAGCATTGAGATGTCTTCTTGCCCTTGCTGCCCGGAACTAGATACCGAAGGATGCGTGAGTGACGCACCCAAACTGATAGCAGGTGCCGTCACTTTATCGGCGTCCATAGGCTGCGTAATTGCAGGAACCGTTAAAATGCTGCATGGAAATTCCTCGGGTATAGAAGTGGGGGGAGTTCTGCTGGGAATTGGGGCAGCGGGCATAGCAGCTTTGATCTTTCTGGTTACTGCATCTAACCGTCCTTCTTCATCAAATCAAGCAGATGAAGACTATAGAGTAGGTGTTGTGCAAGGCTATAATGCGCTTGATGCTTACCAACACGCCCAACACAGCTCACAATCACATTAACGTCACACTCTTTTCTGCAGAACCAGAAACTTCCCAGCAATTGCTGGTGGGTTTCCGGATGTGCCGGGTCTTTGGGAATACACGCCACCGGGCACACCTCTACACACTGTGGGGTGTCAAAATGGCCCACGCACTCGGTGCATTTGGGTGGGTCTATTTCGTAGATATCGGGCCCCATGGATATTGCCCCGTTTGGGCAAACAGGCTCGCACACATCGCAATTAATGCATTCATCGGTAATCAGCAGAGCCATGGAAAATCTACTTTTTGCCCAGTTTTTCGTTTAGCCAGGCTTCCACCGAAGGAAACACAAACTTGCTGACATCGCCGCCCAAGGCTGCAATTTCGCGCACAATGGTGCCCGATATGAATTGGTATTGATCAGAAGGTGTTAAAAACATGGTTTCCACATCGGGCAGGAGGTAGCGGTTCATGCCTGCCATCTGGAATTCGTACTCAAAATCGCTGACCGCGCGCAGACCGCGAATAATAACCGAGGCGTTGTTCTCGCGTACAAAATCTTTCAGCAAACCACAAAAGCCTTTCACCTCTACGTTGGGGTAGTGCGAAAGCACTTCCGAAGCAATGCGCACCCGCTCTTCCAGGCTAAAAAAGGGCTTTTTGTTGGGGCTGTCGGCCACACCAACAACCAGTTTGTCGAAAATCTTCGCACCACGCCGAACCAAATCTTCGTGGCCACGGGTTAAGGGGTCGAAGGTGCCGGGGTAAACAGCCACACGCATCGAGTTCTCCAGAAATACAGTAAGAGGGGGTTATTCACCCCGCTTTGTATCACATTGTGGCCCTTCCCACCAAATGCGCGTGCACTTGGCCCGCACGGGTTTGTCTTACTATTTCATAGTGTGGCAAATTGGCTGCAAAAAAAGCGGTGTCCAGTGCGCTGCCCCACTCGATGTACACTTTCCCACTGGCCTTGAGCAAGCCGCCCAAGGTGGGCAAAACCGCCTGCAATTCGTTGCTGCCAAAGGGTGGATCCAGAAAACAAGGTCGTACTGCCCAGCAGTGTGGCCCACCCCTGCCAAGGCAGAAAGACCGGGCAAGGCTTCCAGCACCCGTGCACGGCGCACGTGCAGCGCAGGCGGGGTGCCAAACTGAGGTTGCCAGCGCGACAACAGCGCCTGTGCTGTGTGCTCCAGCTGGCGCGCCACTTGCGGGTGGGCTTCTACAAAAGTAACGCTGGCGGCCCCGCGGGAGGCGGCCTCTAAACCCAGTGCGCCAGTGCCTGCGTACAAATCGAGCACCTGTGCCTTGGCAGCTTTGGCCCAACCAGTTAAACAGGGTTTCACGCACGCGGTTGGGGGTGGGCCTAAGCCCCTCTATGGGAGCAATGGGCAGCTTGTGTCTGCGCCAGGCACCGCCTATCAGGCGCAGTTCTCCGGCAGCAGCCTTGGGCTTATTGGACGGCTTTGGCATTGCCCACCACAACGGTTACCAGTTTGTCGGTTTTCACCACTTCGGAAAAAGCCTGGCGGGCGGATTGCAGCGACACGCGGCGGATGTTGTCGGCCCAGGTGTCGAGGTAATCCAGTGGCAAATCGTACACGCCCATCATGGTGAGGTTGTTCACCAAATCGGCGTTGCTGTCTATGCGCAGCGGAAAACCTTCTGCCAGATTGGCTTTGGCGGCTTCCAGTTCTTCGGGTGCAGGACCTTGGGCCAAAAAGTCACTGAGTGTGCTGCGCACCACGGCCAGGGCTTCGCCGGTTTGTTCGCGCTGGGTTTGCAGGCCAATCTG
>JAAURO010000216.1 GCA_012032215.1 Limnobacter sp. | reverse complement strand
GGCGCGTTCATCGGGGCTGTCGGATTTTTTAAAGGCGGGGTCGAACCACTTGCCTTCGTAAGCACCCGCCTGAGCACCAAAGCTGGCTTTTACTTCCCAGTAGGTTTTGGCTTTGAACTGGCGAATTTTTTCTTCACGCTCGACTACTAATGTAAGGGTGGGGGTTTGCACACGGCCCACGGTGGTCAGGTAAAAACCGCCTTCTTTGCTGTTAAAGGCGGTCATGGCGCGGGTGCCATTGATACCCACCAGCCAATCGGCCTCAGAGCGGCAACGTGCGGCATCTGAGAGCGGCTGCATGTCTGCATCCGAGCGCAGGCTATCAAAGGCTTGGCGGATGGCTGCGGGGGTCATGGAGCGCAGCCACAGCCTTTCAACCGGCTTGCTGGATTTTGCATACTGTGTCAATGAGCCGGAAAATCAGTTCGCCTTCTCGGCCTGCGTCGCAGGCGTTAATCAGCCCGGTTACGTCTTTGCGCTTGATCAGCTTGGTGAGCAGCTTGAGGCGTGCCTCGGTTTTTTTGATGGGATTCAGATCAAAATACGTGGGCAAGACCGGCAAATTGGCAAAGCTCCACTTACCGCGCTTGACCTCAAACTCGTCTGGGGCCTTGATTTCTACCAAGTGGCCGATGGCGGACGACAGCACAAACGAGTCGCTCTCGAAGTAGTCGTCTTTTTTGGTAAAACCACCCAAGGCACGCGCAATATCGGCGGCCACAGAAGGCTTTTCCGCGATAATCAGCTTTTTCTCTGTTGAACTGCTCAAGGTAAACCCACGTAAAGCGTTATTGCGAAGCAGTTTAAGTGCCAAGAAAACAAGAAATCAAGCCTTTTTTGCAGACTCAAGTTAAAAGTTCTGTATAGAACCCAGGGCTAATTCTACGTAAACCCGCAGCCCATAAGGTTTAGACGGTAACAAGTGGTGTTTTAAGCCATCGGTTGCCGGGTTCGCACAAAACCAGGCCTTCCAGCTCAAGTTCGGTGAGTAGGCCCAATAAGTCATCCACAGCCAATGCGCTTGATTGGGCAATTTCATCCGCATGGCGGGGTTCGTGGCCCAGGGCGTTGAATACGCTGCCAGCTCGGCAGACAGATTGCCAGGTGCGTTGACCGAGTGTGGTGTTTTTAACTCTTTTTGAGCCATGGGGCGGCTTTTGCCTTTGGCTTTGCGTGTTGAATTAATTACTGGGGCTACGGGTTCCTGCACGGTGCAGGTTTGCAGCATGGATGCGGGCAACCAGGCTTCAGAGGTAGTAGCTTCGAGTTCGGTGGTAATTTCTCGCACGGTTTCTACCAGCAGGGCGCCGTTTTTAATCATGTGGTGACAACCCTTGCTGTGCGGGCTGTGAATGCTGCCCGGAATAGCCATGGCAACTCTGCCCAATTGGCTGGCGATGCGCGAGGTAATCAGCGAACCCGAACGCAGAGCTGCTTCTACTACCAGTGTGCCGCGGCTTTGTGCGGCAATTATGCGGTTGCGGCGGGGGGAAAAACAAAGGCAGTGGTTCGGTTTCGGGGGGTATTCCGAAAGCAGCAAGCCACTACTTTCAAGAATATTTCTGGCAAGTTTCCGATTGTGTTTGGGGTAAACTTGGTTCAATCCATTGCCCAATACAGCAATGGTGGCGCCCGTTCCGGCCAGTGCGCCTTCGTGGGCGGCGGTGTCTATGCCTTCGGCCAAGCCGCTTACTACCACCCAGCCGGCAAGCGAAAGTTCGCGGGCAAAAGCGCGTGCTGTTTCAAGCCCGGTGCGACTGGCGTTGCGGCTGCCCACCATGGCAATGCCGCGCAGGCGCAGCAAATCCACGTTGCCGTGGGCATATAGCACCAGAGGTGGGCTGGGTAAATCGAGCAGGCATTCGGGATAAAGCGGGCTGCCAAAGGCTATCAGGTGCCGGTGGTTGCCCGTGGCGTTGCTGCTGGGGGCCGCCATGTGGTTGCCAATGTGGCCCACCGGGCAAGGGGCATTCAGCCAGGCTTCGGTGTGTTCGACCCAAGTTTTTTACTTGTTCGGTAGGCTCAGGCAGGCGCTCAAATGCACGTGTGGCAGCGATTTCCAGGCGTTGGGGCGCGGTTAAATCGGGGTTATGGGCTAGGTTCAGGGTTTGAAGCAAAGAAGGCGTCATGTGGGGGCTCGCTGGTAAATGCCCCGCAAAGGGGCGTTAAAATAATCGAACTTTTCAAAGCCGTAAAGGTATATTCTTGAAAGGCGTGTGTGTTTTTAAAAGTAGCGTTATGGCACTGTTACCAATTTTGCGATATCCAGACCCCAGGTTAAAAAAAGTAGCTTCGGTGGTCACCCAGTTTGATGACCAGCTTGCGTGTTTGGTCCAAGACATGGCAGAAACCATGTACGATGCCCCCGGTGTGGGCTTGGCTGCCACACAGGTGGATGTGCACAAGCGCGTCATTGTAGTGGATGTCTCTGAAGACAAAACCGGTTTAACGGTGTTCATAAACCCGGAAGTGGTGCAGGCCAGCAGCGAATGTAAAACTTACGAAGAAGGGTGTTTGTCGGTGCCGGGCATTTACGAAAACGTAGAGCGGCCCGAGACGGTGTGCATTCGTGCGCAAAATGTGAAGGGCGATTTTTTGAGATGGATTGCGATGGCCTGTTGGCGGTGTGCATTCAACACGAAATGGACCACCTGCAAGGCAAGGTGTTTGTGGAATATCTGTCTCAGCTCAAGCAAAGCCGCATTAAAAACAAACTGAAAAAACAGGAAAAACTGGAAGCCGAAAAGTCCAAAATTTGATGGCCTGCTTAATTGCTTAATACGGTTTAGTACGGTTGTTACTGCCCCTACCTGAGTGCCAGAATCTCCTTTTGCCAGCGCTGCTTGCCGTTTTTTACTGTACTTGGTGAAACAATTCCCGCCCAATCAGCATGCGCCTGACTTCGCTGGTGCCCGCTCCAATTTCATACAGCTTGGCATCGCGCCACAAGCGGCCTGCCGGGTAATCGTTGGTGTATCCATTGCCGCCTAGAATCTGTATGGCTTCACCGGCCATCCAGGTGGCTTTTTCAGCAGCATATAAAATGGCCCCTGCGCAGTCTTTGCGCAGGTTGCGCAGTGCCTCGGGCGTGGCGTTGTCGCATGCTTTTCCAACTTGGTACACATAGCTGCGGCAGGCTGTCCAGGTGGTGTACAAATCGGCCAGCTTGCCTTGTATCAACTGAAATTCGCCAATGGATTTTCCAAACTGTTTCCGTTCGTGCACGTAAGGCAGTACGGTGTCCATAACCGCTGCCATAATGCCCAAAGGGCCACCTGCCAACACTGCGCGCTCAAAATCCAGGCCACTCATAAGCACTTTCACGCCCCCGCCCACCTCGCCCAATACATGTGTGTGTGGTACGTGGCAGTTGGCAAACACCAACTCGGCAGTGTGGCTGCCGCGCATGCCCAGCTTGCTGAGTTTTTGAGCCACAGAAAACCCTTCAAACCCTTTTTCCACCAAAAAAGCGGTGATGCCCTTGGCGCCCGCTTGCGGATCGGTTTTGGCATACACCACCAGCACATGGGCATCCGGGCCGTTGGTTATCCACATTTTGGTGCCATTGAGCACATAGGTGCTGCCGTGTTTCTCTGCACGTAAGGCCATACTGACCACATCGGATCCGGCGTTTGGCTCGCTCATGGCCAGTGCGCCTACGTGTTCGCCTGCAATCAGTTTGGGCAAGAAGGTGCTGCGCTGCCAGTCGTTGCCGTTGCGGTAAATCTGGTTCACGCACAAATTGGAATGCGCACCGTAGCTTAAACCCACCGAGGCGCTTGCGCGGCTGATTTCTTCCATGGCAATAATGTGTGCCAAATAACCTTGGCCCAAGCCACCCAAGGGTTCTGGTACTGTCACGCCCAGCAGGCCCATGTCGCCCAGCTTTTTCCACAAGGGCATGGGAAATTGGTCGGTTTGGTCTATGCTTGCCGCCAACGGCGCAATTTCTTGCTGAGCAAAGGTGTGCACGGCGGCGCGTAAGGCATCGAGGTCATCGCCAAGGCCAATGGCCAGAGAGGGTGTAAGCATGGCTGCATCTCCTGTTGTAAGCGGGCAAATCACCAAGCCCATCTTCTAACAGGTCGGACAAACAAGCAAGCCAAAAAACGGATTGAGGAGGTACACCCATTTTCATGGCGGCTAACGCGTTTCAAAAGCGACTTAAAACCAGTTCACCCCCACCGCACCGGTTTTTAAGCAGCAAACGGTGAAAACTGAGCACACAGATGCT
>JAAURO010000215.1 GCA_012032215.1 Limnobacter sp. | reverse complement strand
GTGAATTGCTCGATCAAGGCATTGCTCTCTTATTTACAGCTCCTCATTCGTATACTGGCGAAGATGTACTTGAACTGCAGGGTCACGGTGGTCCTGCCGTGTTGGATTTGTTGTTATCAGAAATTCTGCAATCAGGTGTACGTCTAGCACGTCCCGGTGAATTTTCTGAACGTGCTTTTTTAAATAATAAAATCGATTTAGTCCAAGCCGAAGCTATAGCGGATCTGATTAACGCCAGCCATCAACAAGCCGCGCGCAATGCGCTACATTCTTTGCAAGGGGTTTTTTCGCAGCAGATAAAACACTTAATAGAACAGCTGATTCAATTGCGTATTTATGTCGAAGCAGCAATTGATTTTCCGGAAGAAGAAATTGATTTTCTGCCCGATTACCTGGATGCCCTGCGTAACATGCAAACCACTGGTTTAAGCAATCCTGCGCGTTATTTTTTAGTGGCGGCACAACACGATGAAGTACTCAGTTGCCAGCAAATGCTGGCGCGGTATTCTGGAACGCATTGCTTGCACATTGCGGGTTCCGATCATGCTTTAAGCGATTTTGATTGCTATCTGCCCTTTTTGCGCTTGTTTTTAGGGCTAGGTGTTGCATGATGCACTCCCGTTGCTGCATTCGTGTGCAGGCCCGCTGGCATGCGCATTGCCCGGCAAGCTGGCCCTTGTGGGCGCGCACGTGGGCCACCAGCAAGGGGTCTTTAACCCGGCGTTTGGTGGGTTTGGGGCAGGGCTTTGAAGTCCAGCCCGTTTTTCAGGGTGCGGCGCGTTGCACCCTGGCAGACTCCCTGGCCACAGGCTGGCAGCCTTCGCAGGCAGTGCGTGCCAGAATGGTGCGCCTTAAAACCGGCGGCCAAACTGTTGTGGTGGCACGCACCCTGATGCGCCATGGTGGTCAATCCTGCGATTGGCCGTTTTGGTGGCGTTTAGGCAGCCAGTCTTTGGGTACCATGTTGTTTTGTGATCCAGCGGTTGTGCGCGGGCAGGTGGTGTATGCCCAGCTTGCGCACCATACCCCTTGGGTGTTGGCCATGCTGCGTAACCCGGATGGCACCTTGCCTGCACCGCTGGCTGATGCGCCATGCTGGTATGCGCGGGCAGCCCGTTATTCCAAAGGTGCTCAGCGCACCCCCCTTTGGGTTTTTGAAGTATTTTGCCCGGCCTGCACGGCCAGTCCCCAGGAAAGAATCAATGAATTTGTTTTACGAAGAAGGCGGTGCCTTTAAAGCGGGAAAAGTGTTGCAAGAGCAAGGCTCTACCTTTCAGGTAGAAACCCAGCATGGCAAACGGACCAAAGTGAAGTCCAATCAGGTTCTGATTACGTTTACGGGTCAGGAATTGTCGGCATTCATGCACGATGCTGAAACACTGGCGGCTGAAGTAGACACCGGGTTGCTGTGGGAGTGCGCTCCCGAGGACGAATTCGGTTCCGACACCATGGCAGAACTGTACTTCGGCGAAAAACCTTCGCCCGTGCAAAAAGCCAGTGTACTGATGGCCCTGCACGCGTCTCCCGTGTATTTTCACCGCAAGGGCAAAGGCCGCTACCGCGCCGCCCCCCAGGAAATCTTAAAAGCTGCACTGGCCGGGCTGGAAAAAAAACGGTTGGCCGCAGAGCAGCAAGCGCAGTGGGCGCAGGCTTTGGTCAACCACGAATTGCCCGATGTATTTGCCAGACAGGCGGCACTCCTCCTGGCTAAGCCCGACAAAAGCAGCCTGGAATACAAGGCACTGACCGATGCTGCTTCCAGGGCCTGTTGCAGTCCGGAAGCTTTGTTGCTGCAAGCAGGCGCATTTTCTTCGATTCACGATCTCATGAAGCAGCGTTTTTGTGCGCTGCATTTTCCACGCGGCACCCAGGTCGATTTGCCCTTGCCCGCGGCACCGGCCATTTTGCAAAATCTGCCCGTTGCCAAGGTTCGGGCTTTTTCCATAGACGACATTTCCACCACCGAAATCGACGATGCCTTTAGCGTAAGCTGGCCTGATGCACACACCGCTGAAATCGGTATTCACATTGCCGCCCCCGCTTTGTTTATTGTGCGCGGCAGCGAATTCGACAAGCATGCCCGAGACAGAATGTCTACCGTGTATGCCCCCGGCGACAAAATCACCATGCTGCCCGACAACCTGGTGGAATTGTCCACGCTTGCCGAAGGCCGAACCGTACCCGCTGTTTCGCTGTATGTGCGTGTAAAGACCGACACTGGCGAGCTGCAAGGCCAGCCGCGCAGCGTGCTGGAGCGCGTGGAGGTGGCAGCCAATCTGCGCCACAACCTGCTGGATGAATTCGTTACCCTGGAAGCCCTGGAGCCACCCGATGCTCCCGGCGCAAATCAGCCCGATGCGTCAAATTCCGTAACACCCCTTTCACCGGTCCAAGAAACGGCACGCGCCCAATTTGAAGAATTTTTGCCTGCCTTGCAAGCGCTCTGGAAAGCTTCTTGTGGTCTGCGCAAGCAGCGCGAAATTGTACGCGGCCAGCCCGAAAAACACAGCCGCGTAGATTACAACTTTTATGTGAATGACGCCGGCGTAGTGGAAATCACCCCGCGCAGGCGCGATGCCCCATTGGATTTGCTGGTCGCGGAATGGATGATTTTTGTTAACATGTATTGGGGCGGCCTGTTGCATCAGCACGCTGTGGCCGGTATTTACCGGGTGCAACCGCCCGCCGGGCGCGTAAAAATGTCCACCCACGCAGGCCCGCACGCCGCCATTGGCGTGCCGCAATATGCCTGGAGCACCTCACCCTTGCGCCGCTATGTCGATTTAATCAACCAGCAGCAACTGGTGTCGGTACTTACTGGCGAACCACCCGTGTATCAGCCTTCGGATTCAGATTTGTTGTCTGCGCTCAACAGTTTCGACATCAGCTACAAAGCCTATGCCGACTTTCAAGACAGCATGGAGCGTTACTGGTGCCTGCGCTGGGTTCGGCAAACAGGGCGCAAGCGTTTTGAAGGCGTAGTGGTGCGCGATGAGCTGGTTCGCTTGCACGAAATTCCGTTGTTTGTCCGGCTGGTTGGAGTAAGTTCTCCTGGTCGTGGCGCACAGGTGGAAGTTGAACTGGATCAAATCGACGAACTTACCCTGACTGTGTCTTGCCGGCTTATTTCAATCCAGCAGGGCAAACCCACTTTGCTGGTGGAACAAGAAGAATTGACAGAACCAGAATCTGAAAACCCGGCCCCACCCAGTCCCGGTGTACAGCACGCCGAACCAACTGACGGCTTGGCCAGCGGCATGGAGTAACTACAGGTGGCAAGCAATGCGTGGTCTCATTCGGTATTTCGGCATGCCGTGCTGCTGTCCGTGCTGGTGCACGTGGGCTTTGGGGTGGTGCAGTGCACCGCACCCAGTGAAATCAAACAAGTGAAAGCACCGCTGGAAGTTATTCTGGTCAACGCACGGGCCAAAAGCCAGCCCGACAATGCCAGACTGTTGGCGCAAGTCGCCATGGATGGCGGAGGGCAGGCGGATTCTGGCCGGGCAACCACCACGCCCTCTAACGCAGAAGATGTGGTGAGCCAACGCGAACTGACCGCCGCGCGCGAACGCCTGGAAGCACTGGAAACACTGCAGCGTGAATTGCAAGGCGGTGGCCTGCGCTTTGCGCCCCCACAAAATTACGGTGCTCAGGCAGCCCAAGCCAAACAGCAAGCTGAGCAATCGGAGCAAACTGAACCCGGCATCGACCCCAAAGACCAGCGTGCTCTGGAAATGCAACGCCTGCAGGCCCAGATTTCCGACAACATCAAGGCCTACAACGAACGCCCCCGCAAACACTTTTTTTCACCCAAAACGTCGCCCTACGAGTTCGCCATTTACGAAGAAGCCTGGCGCACGCGCGTAGAGCAGATAGGCAACCAGAATTACCCCGAAGAACTTAAAGGCAAAATTTACGGCAAACTGCGCTTAACGGTCTACATTAAATCCGATGGTAGCATCGACAACGTAGAAATTGATCGCTCTTCCGGCTCCGCCGTGCTGGATCGCGCCGCGCTTAAACTGTTGCGTCTGTCGGCCCCGTTCCCAGTTTTCCCCTCCGAAATGAGAACCCGCGCCGACATTCTGGCCATTACCCGCACCTGGATCTTCAGCCGCGATCACCGAATTTCGAACCGGAATTTTAAATACCCGCCATGACCAAACGCTACGTGGTGTTGGGCAACCCGATTGCTCACAGTCAATCCCCGTTTATTCACGCGCATTTTGCAGCACAATGTGGTTTGGCAGT
>JAAURO010000214.1 GCA_012032215.1 Limnobacter sp. | reverse complement strand
CTCACGGGCTTTCTTGCTTTAACTGCAATCGCAGGCCGCCTGGGCCAAGCCAATGCTTTGTGCAGATGTGCTGATTATTTATCGGTAACCAACACCGAATCTCAAGAAGGCTACTCACAACTTTCACTATGGCGTGCGCTACGGCTGTATAGACAATCCGCTTCAAAACGAATGCCGGGATGCAAAAAATGAAATAGAAGACTTTGTGAGCGCAGTAATGCAAAAAGCCCAAGGCTCTTACGTCGAACAAAAAAAGCAGTTGTTGAATCTGGCACTGAACAGCGGAAAAATAACCTACGCGCAATACCACGAACTGAATTTTGCCATTGATCAACAACGAGATGCACTGTCGGCCGGAGTTGAAAACCGCGATACTCCCGCCTGCAACAAAGGCGCTTACACCACAACCCCTTACACACAACAAGACTATCTGAAAGCCCAAAGAGACTCCGAGAACTGGAACATGCAAGAAGTACGCGACGGCATGGTGTGTACCTCAAAAACACTTCAGAATGAGTTAGCAAGGCTTCAGGCCGACAATCAGGTTGACCCTGACTTACGGATCAGAACCGACCTGGATGTGTATGGATTTAATGAAAATATCAGCAGGGTTCTAAGCCAGTACAATCCGCAAACGGCAGGTTTGTCACCCTATACCAAACGCCTGATAGAAACCGTTCTGGAACAGATTGATGATCAGGCCCAGGCCGACAACTACGGAATCTTGAATGGCAAAGAATTTGCCGAAATGATTTTAAACCGGGTTTTGCTGGAACCACCTGCCGTTATCACTCCCGAGGCAAGTGTTGCACAGCAGCTCAGCTACGATTTGGGAATAAACCCTGAGGGCAAATCCGACTGCTTTCCTTTAAACACCCTGGTGTTGGTGCGTAAACCCAATACAACTGCCCCCGCTTTTGAAGCCAGACAGCTTTCGGAATTGGCTATCAGCGATGAAGTAGTGATTGGACTTAAGCAAGGCCAACCGCAAACCAGCAAGGTAGTAGATTTTGCGCACAGAAACGATTCTGCAGACTCAAACTACATTCAGGTGGTTTACTCGGCAGGCGAAAACAGCGCCCATGCCAGCAAACCGTTAACCTTGTTTGCAAGCCGCAACCACAATCTGGAATTTGGCGTTCAACACCCGGAAACCGGCGAAATTGTTGCGCAAAAGTCTACCTTTGACAAATTGCAAAAGCTGGTTGAAAACCAGCAAAGCACTTTCATAAAAAATGGGCATGGCCAATGGCTGCCGGTTCAAGTGGTTACATCCAGCATACAGAAAGGGTTAATTGCCCCCATTACCGCCAATGGCACCTTGACTGTGTTGCCCCCCGAATTGGCGAACACACTTCCAGATACGCGCGCACTTGATACACAAACCGTGGTAAACCTGACTGAAAACATGTCGTCTACTTCGTGCTTCAGTACTGTGCCCGACAAACTGGGCAAGATCGCCAATGACTTTACTCGCAGGGTATTTGGTGCAAACGCCAATGCACACGGCGCAGGTGAAGGGCCTTTGCTGGACATGATTTCCACTGCTGCGCACGCTATTGTATCGCGCTGGACCAACCGGCTTTCGTAGAGAAGCTCTGATTAACTGCGTGGCTGCCGGTTTGAGAAGAGTGGGAGCCCCCTTGGCTACTACTCCGGCACCCTGTTGCCATTGCCCAAAGTGCGCCTGTCCAGAAGCGCGCGGGCCACGGTGGTGGGGTCGGTGTATTCCAGCTCGGCGCCCAGCGGCACGCCACGGGCCAAACGGCTCACAAGCAACCCCAGGCGGCGTAGGCGGTCGGTTAAAAAACACCGAAGTAGCTTCGCCTTCGTTGGTAAAATTGGTTGCCAGAACTAACCTCACGCACGCCCTCCCCAACAAGACGTTGCTTAAACGCGGCCAGTCCAGTGCTTCGGGGTGCATGCCATCTAGGGGCGAGGCCCTACCCATCAGCACGTAGTACAAGCCGTGGTAGGTTTGGGTGGCTTCAATGGCGGCCAGATCTGCTGGGCTTTCTACCACACACACGGTGGCTGGCTGGCGATTGGGTGCCGAACAGATAATGCACAAAGGCGCATGGCTAAAATTGTTGCAACGCGTGCAATGCCGCACCTCAGCCACGGCTTTTAGCAAGGCGTTACCCAGCACAGAGGCAGACTGTCTGTCGTGCGACAACAAATGAAACGCCAGGCGCTGCGCAGATTTTGGCCCTACTCCAGGTAAAACCTTAAAGGCTTCTACCAGGTCGGCCAAGGGGTTAATGCCAACAAAGGCATCGGCTTTTTTGGGAGAGCCAGGATATTGCATGGCGGTTTGGCTCAGAAAGGCATCTGAAAACCCGGAGGCATTGGAAAACCTGCGGTGGCGGCACCCATTTTTTCTTGCATAGTGGCTTCAGATTTACGCACTGCATCGTTAAAAGCCGCAGCAACCAGGTCTTCCAGCATGTCTTTGTCTTCTGCCAGCAAAGAAGGGTCGATGGTAATGCGCTTTACATCGTGCTTGCAGGTCATAAGCACTTTCACCAGACCACCGCCAGATTGCCCTTCCACTTCCAGGCGGGCAAACTCTTCCTGCATTTTGGCCATTTTTTCCTGCATTTGCTGGGCCTGCTTCATGAGCCCGGCCAATTGTCCTTTCATCATGTTCATGTGTGTTTCCTGATTGGTGGAGGTTCTAAATATCTGCCGGGCCACTGGTTTTTAAGGGCCGCAGCGTTTCTTCGAGTATGCGCGCGCCCATGACTTCGCGAATATTCTGGATAAACGGGTCGGAATCGATAGCTTCTTTGGCCGCTTCCAAAGCATGGCCACGTGCTTGTGTAAGCAGGGCATGCGCGGTGTTCAGCGCTTCGCCCATGGAAAACTCTACCTGCACCGGTTTTCCCCAATGCTGGGTTAAAGCCTGCTCGATGCGCTGCAAGGCGGCGGGTTCGGTGTAAGCCTGCACGGAGGTTCGAAGGCCCAGGCGCAAGCCACCGCTTTCCAGCCGTTCGCACACAGTGCATTCAGACTGAACCAGGGCTTGCCGCACCACACCTTTGGCATCAATGCCTTGCGACACTTCGGGCCAGTTGGCTGGCGTGGGCAAACCGGTGCCTGAACAAGAGAAGGATGTGGCCTGTGGGGCAGGCTTGTGTTGCGCAGGCGCTTGCTGGGGCTGCTGTGCGGGCAAATCAGCCGGTTTTTTTTTCAGGGCAAGCGCGGCCTGTACTGCCTGCATGGCAATTTGGGCAGGGGCTTGCGCGGTGGAATTTTGCGCAGCGGGTGCGACCTGTTGTTGCCTGCTGGCTGGCTTGGCAACAAAAGCCTGAGAAGGTGGGGCGCCAGGTTCAGAAAGTTTCAGCCCGGCTTTTTGATCGGCAGTGCTGCCTGGGTTGCCACCACTGGTTTGGCGCGCCTGCCCCCCCGGTTTAAACGCCAGCATACGCAGCAAGGCCATGCCAAATCCGATGGATTCTTCAGGGGCCAAATGCAATTCGGCGCGGGCGTGGGTAGCAATCTGGTAAAAAAGCTGGAGGTCTTCGGGGCTGAAAGCATGTTGCAGGGGAGCAAGCTCGCCCAGTCCAGAGCCAGTCAGCGCAGCCACCGACAACTGGTAGGCAGCCGCAGCCAGTTCTTCCAGAATGGCGGCAAACGGGGCGCTGTTTTGCGCCAGACTATCGGTGAGATGGTGCAGTTCGGTGGCGTTGTTGTGCGCCAAAGCCTGCAAAATATGCATGACTACTTGTTGATCTACAGTGCCCAGCATGCTGCGCACCTGTTCCTCAGAAACACTACCCGGGCTGTAGGCAATGGCCTGGTCGGTGAGTGAAAGCGCATCGCGCAGGCTGCCGCGCGCGGCTTTGGCCAGCAGGCGCAGGGCCGGTGCTTCGCAGGCAATGGATTCTTGTTCAAGAATGTGGCCGAGGTGTACCGCAATTTGATCGGGTGCAAGCTGGCGTAGAGCAAATTGCAGGCAACGCGACAACACCGTGGCCGGAATTTTTGGGGATCGGTGGTGGCCAATATAAACAGCACATGCCCCGGTGGCTCTTCCAGGGTTTTCAGCATGGCGTTAAACGAGCTGGCTGAAAGCATGTGCACTTCGTCGATAACATACACCTTGTAGCGGCCCGCTGTGGGCGCGTACATGGCGTTTTCCAGCAGCTGGCGCATTTCGTCCACCTTGGTGTTGGTGGCGGCATCGACTTCCAGCAAATCCACAAAACGGCCTTGGGTAATTTCCAGGCAAGCCTGGCAGGTGCCGCAAGGC
>JAAURO010000213.1 GCA_012032215.1 Limnobacter sp. | reverse complement strand
CGAACCAAGCAACAGCAGGTGCAGCAGTCTGCGCCTGTGCGACAGCAACCCCCCCCAGACCCATACGCAAACGATATGGTACGCCCCGATTCAACCGGCGGTGAGCATGACGGGGATGCCTATTCCTGATCGGCTCAGCTTTTCTGTTTTTTACCACCCCATACCGCTTCAGCGTAGCGGCCCTGGCCTGTGCGTGGTCTACTACGGGCTTGGGGTAACTGTTGCCCAGGCTTACTCCCGCTGCCTGAAGTTCCGCTGGTGTGCACGCCCAAGGACTGTGAATCAGTTTGCCCGGCAGTTTGGCCAATTCGGGGCAGTATTTGCGGATAAACCGGCCCTGTGCATCAAAGCGTTCGCTTTGGGTAACCGGATTAAAAATGCGGAACCAGGGCTGCGCATCGCACCCTGTCGATGCGGCCCATTGCCAGCCGCCGTTGTTGGCGGCCAAATCGTAATCGTTGAGTGTTTCTGCAAAGTAGCGTTCGCCCCAGCGCCAGTCCAACCCCAAATCTTTGCTTAAAAAGCTGGCTGTAACCATGCGCAGGCGGTTGTGCTGGTAACCGGTCTGGTTAAGTTGGCGCATGGCTGCATCTACCAGTGGATACCCTGTCTGGCCTTCGCACCAGGCTTGAAAGTGTGACTGTGCCTGCTCGCCGGTTTCCCAGGCAATCGCGTTGTACTCGGGCCTGAACGATTCGGTAAGCACGTGGGGGTGGTGAAACAAAATCTGGAAATAAAATTCGCGCCAAATCAGTTCGTTAAGCCACACCTTTGCGCCTTCGTTGCCGTTGGCCTGCCAGCGGTCGTAAGCGCTGGCTGCCAGTTGGCGGATAGACAGGGTGCCAAAGCGGTTGTGCACGGACAAATAACTGACTCCTTTTATGCCGGGGAAGTCGCGTTGTTCGTGGTAGGTGGCCATGCGGTCAGAAAAATCGGCAAAGGCCGCCTGCGCGCCACGTGTGCCCGGTTCAATGAATTCTTGCAGGTTGGTGGGTTTAAAGCCCAATTGTTCTAGGGTGGGCACCCGGCCTGCAAAGGTGTTTTTGCTGAATTCGGGTTCGGCTGGCCTGGTGTGTGCTTGCGATTTTGGTGTTTGTGCCAAATGTTGCCAATGTCGTTCAACGGGGTAGGGGGTTATATAAAAGCAGTTTAGTTTATTCAACCAGGCTTTTTTGTAGGGTGTAAACACGCTGTACAGTCCCCCGGCCTGGGTGAACACTTCGGATTCTTCAAACACCACCTGGTCTTTGAACAGATACAGGGTGCGGTTGCCGGTTTCCAGTTGTGCGCGCACTGTAGCATCGCGCTTGCGGGCGGCGGGTTCGTAGTCTTTGTTGGCAAACACGGCGTCGGCCCCCAGAGTTTTGGCAAGCTGCGCAATGGCTTGCTCGGCGTGGTCGTGCAGGCAAAGCAGTTGGCTGCCGTGTTCGCGCAGTGCCTCATCCAGTTGCACGCAGCTTTCACGAATAAATTCCACGCGGCGATCTTGCTTGCAGGGCAGGGCGTTTAGAATGGTTTTGTCGAACACAAACACACAATGCACCTGCTGACAGTGTTTGAGTGCATAAAACAGCGCGGCGTTGTCTGCCAGCCGCAAGTCGCGCCTGAACCACATCAGGCCGGTTTTCAGTGCGGGTACTTCAGGTTGGGTAGACAAACGGCGAGCGGCAGGCAGGGGTAGGTGAGGTGTGTGGCAGTGGCTGCGTGTGGCGGGGGTTCGTGGTCGCGTTGGCGGCAAGCGCGCTGCTTGCGTGCTGAAATGGCATTACAATTTAGCTTGTTGCACGAGTTTACACCGAGCGAGCCCTCTTTGAATGTATTTGGCCAGTTTTTAATTGCCCCGCCCAATCGGATTGTTTGCCGAAGGGGGCTGTTTTTCCACATGCCTGCCATTCAGCCTATGCATGTGGCTGTTTTTTCGGGGTGGGCATAATGCATTGTTCGCGTCCAACTACCTGGATGGCTTTCGATTTTGGTTTAAAACGCATTGGCGTGGCGTTTGGCAATGGCCTTACCCGCACGGCACAGCCGGTGTGTGTGGTGCAGGCTGGTTCCGACACCCAGCGCTTTGAGCAAATCGAAAAACTGGTGAAAGAATGGCAACCCGAGGGGTTTGTGGTGGGCGTGCCTTGCCACGACGATGGCCAGCCCCACGAAATAACCCGCTTGTGCCAGCGCTTTGCGCGCCAGTTAACGGGGCGTTTCGGGTTGCAAAGTGTCACCGTGGATGAACGTTTTACCAGTGTGGTGGCCCAGGTGGGGCTGACTGGCAAAACCCGTGCTGATCGCAAGCGGGAAACCGACATGCGTAGTGCCTGCCTGATTCTTGAACAATACTTTCTGGAGGGGCGATGAACCTGCCCGACCCCGAGGCCCTTTACGCCCGGCTTAAAGATCAGATCAAGCATGCTTTCCCAAATCGCAGCGAGTTGGGCCTGATAGGCATACACAGCGGTGGTGCCTGGATAGCCGAGCGACTCCACCGTGATTTGCAGTTTGCCTTGCCGTGCGGGTTTCTCGACAGTGCCTTGTACCGCGATGATTTTTCCGAACGCGGCATGAAAGACGCACCCCAGCCAGCCCAAGTGCCTTTTGACGTGGAGGCCGCTCGGTGCTGGTGGTAGACGATGTGCTGTACACTGGCCGCACTACTCGCGCCATTGTGAACCACCTGTTCGATTACGGCAGGCCAGCCCGCATAGAACTGGCTGTGCTGTTAGACCGGGGTGGGCGCGAACTTCCCATTGAAGCCCAGTACGTGGGCAAACACGAGCCTTTGCCCAGCGGCATGGCTTTTGTGTTAACGCGCGACACACAAGGCGCATTTAGCCTGGCCGTGGCGGAGGCCGACGGTGAATAACCCGCAGATCAATTCGGTGGGCGAACTGATTCACCTGCTTTCCATTGAGGGCCTGCCGCGTGCCATGATTCACCGCATTCTGGATACGGCAGAAAGCTTTTTATCGGTCACCGATCGCGAGGTGAAAACCGTGCCGCTGCTACGCGGAAAATCGGTGTTCAATGTGTTTTTCGAGAACTCCACCCGCACGCGCACCACGTTTGAAATTGCAGCCAAGCGGCTTTCTGCCGATGTGGTGAATCTGGACATTGGATCGTCGTCCACCAAAAAAGGCGAAAGCCTGCTGGACACCATGGACAATCTGGCCGCTATGGCTGCCGACATGTTTGTGGTGCGTCACCTGCAAAGCGGAGCCCCCACTTTTTTGGCGCAGCATTTAAACCGCACGCACAATGGCACCATACATGTGATTAACGCCGGCGATGGCCGCCATGCACACCCTACGCAGGCACTGCTGGACATGTACACCATTCGGCATTACAAAAAAAGATTTTACCGGTCTGCGGGTGGCTATTGTGGGCGATATTTTGCACAGCCGGGTGGCGCGGTCCAATATTCATGCGCTTACCACTCTGGGCTGCCCGGATGTGCGCGCCGTTGGCCCTAAAACCTTGCTGCCTGCGCACCTCGATCAAATGGGCGTAGGCGTGTATACCGATTTGGTGGAGGGCATACGCGATGCCGATGTAATCATTACCCTGCGCCTGCAACGTGAGCGCATGAAAGGCGCGCTGATTCCTTCTGCCCAAGAGTATTTTAAATACTTTGGCCTGACCCAAAGCAAACTGCGTGCTGCCAAACCCGATGCCATTGTAATGCACCCCGGCCCGATGAATCGCGGCGTGGAAATTGATTCCGTGGTGGCCGATGGCCCGCAGTCGGTCATTCTGAATCAGGTGACTTTTGGCATAGCGGTGCGCATGGCGGTCATGAGCATTCTGGCATCGGCCAAAGGGGGGGCACGGTGATCAGGAATTGGCCACATTCAAGCCTTGCAGACACAGTTTGAGGGAATGCAAATCATGCGACTACTGATACAGGGCGGGCGGCTTATTGACCCCGCCAATGGGCTGGATGAACCCATGGACCTTGCCGTGGCGGCAGGGCGCGTGGTGGCACTGGCCAAGCCTGGTCTTATTCCTGCCGATTTTGCAGCCAACCAGGTGGTAGATGCTGCCGGCAAATGGGTTTTGCCTGGTCTTGTCGATTTATCGGTGCGTTGCGCGAGCCAGGTTACGATATCCTGGCCACTCTGGAAAGCGAAATTCGATGCTGCGTTGGTCCGGAGGTGTCACCAGCGTGGTCTGCCCGCCAGACACCGATCCGGTTCTGGATGAGCCCGGTTTTGGTAGAAATGCTGAAGTTCAAGGCTCAGCAGCTGAATCTTTCCCCGCGTGT
>JAAURO010000212.1 GCA_012032215.1 Limnobacter sp. | reverse complement strand
CGAGGCGCCTGGCGCTGAGGGCGAGTTAACGGCCGCCGAGCAAGTGAGGCTTCAGACGGGGTTTCGGGCAAAGCCTTAGCCGGGCGACACACACCCAACGCGCCGCAGCGTTAAAGCGAAGCACAAGCGCAGCGCGAAAGCACCAGCGAAGCAGGTTAAGCAGCCGACATCAGCGCCACGGTGGTATCGAGCATGCGGTTGGAAAAACCCCATTCGTTGTCGTACCAGCTCGACACTTTCACCAGTTTTCCAGACACTTTGGTCAACGTGGCATCAAAGGTAGAAGAAGCCGGGTTGTGGTTAAAATCCACAGAAACCAGTGGTGCTTCGTTGTAGGCCAGCACGCTTTTAAGCGGGCCTTCGGCGGCGGCTTTCAAAATACCGTTCACCTCTTCCACCGTGGTGTTGCGGCTGGCGATGAATGCCAAATCGACCATAGAAACATTGATGGTGGGTACGCGAATGGCGTATCCGTCCAGCTTGCCATTGAGTTCTGGCAACACCAGACCCACCGCGGCGGCAGCACCGGTTTTGGTGGGAATCATGGACATGGTGGCTGAGCGTGCGCGGCGCAGGTCTTCGTGGTACACATCGGTAAGCACCTGGTCGTTGGTGTAGGCGTGCACGGTGGTCATCAGGCCAGTTTCCAGACCAATGGCATCGTGAAGGGGCTTCACCAGCGGTGCCAAACAGTTGGTGGTACAGGAGGCATTGGAGATAACTGTGTCGGTACTTTTTAGCACGGTGTGGTTCACGCCATACACCACGGTGGCATCTACGTCTTTACCACCGGGGGCTGAAATAATGACTTTTTTGGCACCACCCTTGATGTGCGCCGAGGCTTTTTCCTTGCTGGTAAAAAAGCCTGTGCATTCCATGACTACATCTACTTGAAGCTCGCCCCACGGCAGTTCAGCAGGATTGCGATTGGCCAGCACGCGAATTTTGTCGCCATTGACCACCATGTAATCGCCTTCAACCGACACTTCGCCGGGGAAACGCCCATGGGCGGTGTCGTACTGTGTAAGGTGGGCGTTGGTTTTGGGATCGCCCAAATCGTTGATGGCTACGATTTCGATGTCGTGTTTTTTGCCGCCTTCGTAGTGGGCGCGCAGCACGTTGCGGCCAATGCGGCCATACCCGTTAATTGCTACTCGGATAGTCATGAAAAAACTCCTTGTTTCGTAAGCTGATTTATAAATGTCTGCGTGCGGCTTCGGCCACTTTTTCGGCAGTGATCCCGAAGTATTCAAAAAGCAAAGCGGCAGGCGCAGACTCGCCAAAGGTATGCATGCCTACCACTTCGCCTTTTACGCCCGCTTGGGCGATGTATTTGTACCAACCATCGGTGATGCCGGCTTCTACGCACACCATGGGCAGATTGCCCAGCACAGCCTGGCGGTATGCTTGCGGCTGGCGGTCGAATACGGTGGTGGCTGGCATGGAAACCACGCGCGCGGCAACACCCTGCCCTTGCAGCAATTGCGCAGCCTGCATGGCCAATTCGAGTTCTGAGCCAGTGGCAACCAAGGTAACTTTGGCATGGGTGGAGTTGGCCAGTAGATAACCACCTTTGTTGACATGGGCTAAAACGCTGCCTGAACGTTCTACGAAAGGCAGGTTCTGGCGGCTAAACAGCAAGGCGCTGGGGCCGTCTGTGCGCAACACGGCCTGATTCCAGGCGGCCATGCTTTCCACGGAATCGGCGGGGCGCCACACATCCATGTTGGGTATAAGCCGCAGGCTGGCGGCGTGTTCAATGGGTTGGTGGGTGGGGCCATCTTCGCCCAGGCCGATGGAGTCGTGCGTAAACACATACACCACGCGCTTTTTCATGAGTGCGGCCAGGCGCAGGGCATTGCGGCTGTAATCAGAGAACGTGAGAAAAGTGGCGCCAAAAGGAATGTAGCCGCCGTGCAAAGCCACGCCGTTTAAGGCGGCGCTCATGCCGAACTCGCGCACGCCCCAGTTAATGTGGTTGCCCGCCACAAAGGCATCGGCATTGCGGCGCACGGGCACACAACCAGGCCAGTTGGTCAAGTTAGAGCCGGTTAAATCGGCAGAACCGCCCAGCAATTCAGGCAGTTTGCCTGCCAGCAGGGCAATGGCATTTTGGCTGGCTTTGCGCGAGGCAATGGTTTCTGCCTTGCCCGCTACTTGCAGCAGCAACTCGTGGGCGGTTTGTTCGAATTCGGCGGGCAGTTCGCCTGCCATGCGTCGGGTAAACTCGGCGGCTTTTTGCGGATACGCTTCGGCATACTGCGCAAACATTTTGTGCCACGCAGACTGGCGAGCCGCGCCTTCCACCTGGGCATCCCACGCGTTGTAAATTTCGGGCGGAATTTCAAAAGGGGCATATTCCCAACCCAGCGCCGCACGGGTATTGGCAATTTCGGTGTTGCCCAGCGGGGCACCGTGTACTTTGTCGGTGCCGGCCAAATTGGGCGAGCCTTGGCCAATGTTGGTTTGCAGCAAATTAAAGTAGGGCCCCGATCGTGCAATGCGTTTTCGCGGGCTTGGGCAATGGCTTGGTCTATGGCGTCTACATTGTGGCCGTCTACAGCAGAAATGACATTCCAGCCATAGGCTTCAAAGCGCTTGGGGGTGTCATCGCGAAACCAGTGTTCTACCTGACCATCGATGGAAATGCCGTTGTCGTCATACAGCACAATCAGCCTGGAAAGCCCCAGTGTGCCAGCCAGCGAGCAGGCTTCGTGGCTAATGCCTTCCATGAGGCAACCATCGCCCAAAAACACATAGGTGAGGTGATCGACCACCGAAAAACCGGGCTCGTTGAACTCGGCGGCCAGCAGTTTTTCCGCCAGCGCCATGCCTACGGCATTGGAAACGCCCTGCCCCAACGGGCCAGTGGTGGTTTCAACTCCGGGGGTAATGTCTACTTCCGGGTGGCCAGGTGTTTTAGAATGCAACTGGCGAAAGTTTTTAAGCTCTTCAATGGGAAGGTCGTAGCCGCTTAGGTGCAGCAAGGCATACAGCAGCATGGAACCATGCCCGTTTGAAAGCACAAAGCGGTCTCTGTCGGCCCAGCGGGGATTTTGCGGATTGTGCTTGAGGTGCCGCGACCAAAGCGCTACGGCAATTTCGGCCATGCCCATGGGCATGCCGGGATGGCCTGATTTGGCGGCCTGTACGGCGTCCATGGCCAAGGCACGAATGGCATTGGCCATATTTTGAGTAGTGGAAGACATCATTGCAGTAGGGCCGGGCGAGATTGGAAAAAACCGAATTTTATCAAAGCTGTCTGCTTAAAACGACCCGGCATGAATAAAGCCGGCAATCATATGGCTATTCTTTTACTACCATGACCCAAGATTCAAGCAAACGCCTGCCAAGGATTTTCATACAGCACTTCAAGAGTGATTGCCAATATCTTGATATGACTGAGGATGTGATGCATTACGTTTCACGCGTTTTGCGCCTGGAGAACGGCCATACGGTGTGGGTATGCAACGGGCAAGGTTTCGACTTTCCTGCCACGCTGGAGTACCTCGGCAAAAAATCGGGGCGCTTTTGCCTGAAAGCTGAACCCGCTGACCGCTTGCCACTGGAATTGGCCAGGCGCATTCATGTGGTGCAAGCCCTGCCCGAGGCCGATAAAATGGAGTGGGTCATTGAAAAAGCCACCGAGTTAGGCGCTGCGGCATTTTGGCCGGTGCAGGCGCAGCGCAGTGTAGTAAAACTCACCGGCAACCGCGCTAACAAAAAAACCAGCCATTGGCAAAAAGTGGCTGCAAGTGCCATGCTGCAATGTGGCCGGGGAGTGCTGCCTGCCGTGCACGCACCAGCGGCCCTGGCCGACACCTTGCACGCACTGCGCCAAGCCGAACCCACGGTGCAGATTGTGTGGTTTGACCCAGCAGCAACGCTGCACCTGCACGATTGGGCACGCGGGCAGGCTACTGGGCACACCGCACCGCAACAAGCGCTTGCCATTTGTATTGGCCCGGAAGGCGGCTGGGCAGAGTTTGAAACCCAAAGCGCTCTGGAAGTCGGCGCCACCGCTTTGCGGTTTGCTCAACGCGTGCTGCGTACCGAAACCTTTGCACTGGCATGTTTGGCGCAGTTGGCTGTGTTGCTGGGTTTGGGTGGTTAAGGTGAAAATACTTGCTTTGGCTACAAAACAACCAAGGAGGCGCTGTGGGGTGTGGCAAGAAAGCAGAACCGGGAGCCTATGCCATATTATATTTTCCCGCTATATCGGCTTAGCGCCAAAGCGCAAATCTGGTTGCAGAAACAACAACAGCTGCCTGCGGCGG
>JAAURO010000211.1 GCA_012032215.1 Limnobacter sp. | reverse complement strand
TCAGGAGCAGTTTTAGACAAAGGTCCTGCAGCTGCTATTTCCCCGGTTTCAGCATCGTTGAGAGCTGCAATCAGGGGCTTGATGTTAAACCCACCCAGCATGGTGCCCAGCAACTCTGCTGCCTTCTTGGGGCTTACCAGCGCGCAGGTGTCGGAGCGATTCAAAATGGCCGCCAGAAAAGCCGCTTTTACCTTGGCGGCATCGTCTACCCCGGCAGGCACACGGTGCGTCAGCAAATCCAGCAAAAACGCTTCTTCGCCAGCAGGCGGGTTTTTCAGCAACTCCACCAGTTCAAGGGTTTGCTGCGCAGAAAGTGGCAGAGGGGGAATACCCAACGCGGCACGTTCGGCAACCTGTTGGCGGTAGGAATCAAGCATACAAACTCCCTGAAGTGGCTAAAAGTAAACAACAGGGAGATTGTGGGGCAAATTGCGGGTGTAGACAAGCTTCTCGGTGGGCAGCCAACAAGCAAGCGCCAAAAAAACCGGGGCGCCTGCAAGCCGTTTAAACAGGTGAAGCTTGAACTGTACAATCCACATCTGTTTGCAACTCCGCGTGTTCTTGTTCTGCAGCGACTGGGATTGGAGCTATATTACAAGTCACAATAGGTCCTCCGGATGCCTGCTCGGTTACATTGACTGTGCCTGTAAAATCACGGGGAACGGGTGGCAAAGGAGTAGAGCGGCAATCGTAGTCTGTCTCTGAAGCAAGGTAGGTCATTCCTTGCACAAAAACTGCCATAGCAGAAACCACTCCCAAACCAAAAGCATAGTTAGCGCGTCTACTTAGACTTTGCTGTGATAGTGCATAAGGATCAGCGCTGCAACATGCAGTCAGTTTCATGGTCAAGCTGCTCAAAAAAGAAACACCTGACAATCCACCTGTAGCAACCATGGCGTATTTTTGCCTTTCTGCGTTCTCCGGTGAAAATGAGCCATATTGGTGAGCCACCCGGCACTCTTTTTTTGTGAAGCCAAGGCTGCCGTCCTCTAAGCGCTCTGCCTCGACGCCTCCCCCATGGCCATGGAGGAAAACCACAACCGATCTTTTATAACCTACTTGACTGCCCACAACACCTCTGGAAGAGCCGCCTGGAGTGCGAGAAAAACGCAGTTCCTTTCGCCGACGCTGAGGCCCCTCCCTTGCTTGATGAACGCCCGCCTGATGAACTCCCGCGTGATGAATGCGCCCCCCCGCTCGCCCTTAAAACGCGTTCAAAGGGTTGCAATTCGGGTATTTCGGGCTGAGAAGCATTGATACTGCCGCCCTGTGGGCTGTTATCGAGCAAACGTCTTGGCAGGTTGCCCGCCAGCTTGTTTTGGGTCTGTACCAGCGCGGCGGCTGGATTGGAAGCCAGCAATACAGCAATAAACAAGCTTTTTATGGCACCAAAAAAAACTCGTGTCATTACCCTTACTGCGGGAGCAACCCTGACGCCACAAAGACGGTTGGGTTGCTGCGCTGAAATTTTCAGAGGAACGGCCAGAGAAAGCAGCGTGCACAGACATAAAAAACCTTTGTAATTCAGGAAAAAACACACAAACTATTTCAGAAGCGATGTTTGTAGTCAAACGGGTTAACTCACGCAGTCAAAAAGAGTGAACCTTTTTCTGCAAATGGCAACTTAGAGGAGCCGTAGCAATTTGTGCTGATTTCAGGGGCGGGAAGGCACTACAATACAAGGGTTATCACAAGGAAAACCCATGCGCAGAAAGCCCCTGAACACCCTGTCTCGGTCCAAGTTGTCGCGCTATGCACGTTCGCTTGCCAATCTGGCGATTTTGCTGGCCGATTCAGGCAGCCGCCTGGAAAGGCGCTTCTGGAAAAAGCGCCTGTTTGCCACGCTGGCCCCCATGCTGGAAGGCCGCAGCGAAACCACGCTTACACAAACCCTGGAATACCTGTACACCCACCACTACCAGGCTTACGATGAACTGGCTTTCGCCGTAGAAAACTCGGTGGAAAGCCCGCCTGTGGGCAACGGAGAAGACATTCTGCTGCTGGCCGTTCCCATTATGGCCTGGAGCACCTACGACATACCCTGCGGCAAAATAGACGATGCCGATGTGCAAGCCCTCACCGATGATTTACAAAAAAACGTGCTGGGCGAACACGCACATCTGGTGCTGACCAACATGCTGTTCAGCCCCGACCAACTGCCCGAAACCTACACCGCCGCCGCCGAACTGGCGCGCCAGCTGGGCAATGCCGCTGCCAACCGGCTTGCTGTGAGCATTGATTCAGACACCCTGCCCGCTACCCAGAATTTTTTGTCGGATGTGCGTTACCTCATCGGCGCCATTGCCGTTCCCCAGGATTTACCTGCCTTCAAATGGCAGGAAGAAACCCCCGGCGGACCACTGGCCTTAAGCAAAGAAGAGGTGCTGGAAAAATGGCGACTGATGGGCAACGCAACCCTGCAAAAAATCATGGCCGGGTGTTCGATTCAACCCATGCTGCCCAACGGGCTTTATAGCGCCTGCCGTGAAGCAGAAAAAGAAGCCCGCGTGTATTCGGTGCGTGCCTCTGCCGCCTTTCTGGAAACCGCTTTGCAAGTAGCGCCCGATCAAATCCAGGCCAGCGTCGGGGCTTTTATTGATCGGGGTGAAATCGAGGAATATCGCATTGGTTTCACGCTGAAAGGGCAATCTGAAGTGGTGCACGGCGTAGTGTGGCCATTGATTGGCGAAGAGTACGGCAACGAACCAGATCCCATTTACGAACGCGACATCGTCAGCGAACCCGATCACCCTGTGATACGCTCCAGCATTGAAACCCTGCTTAAAGAAGTAGGTATCAAACAAGTCAAGGTGCTGGAAGAACGTTTTCCGCTGGAATACTGCGAAGACTGCGGCACCCCGCTCTACCCCAACCCCGAAGGTGAACTGCACCACGCAGAACTGCCGGAAGACTCCGAATTACCCAGTATGCACCTGCACTAAGCAACAGGAGAACAGCCACACATGCCCACCCTCAAAGAACAATGTCTCGACCAGTTCCACACCGGCAAGCAACAGGCAGGCCAGTTTTACAGCCTTAAGAAACTGCAAAACCTGGGCTTTAAACTCGACAGGCTGCCTGTGTCCATTCGCGTTGTGCTGGAATCGGTGCTGCGAAACTGCGATGAACAGCGAGTCACCGAAGAGCACATCCGCGAGCTGGCCGGCTGGCAAGCCAAAGCACCGCGCAAGGCAGAAATTCCGTTTGTGGTGGCCCGTGTGGTGCTGCAAGACTTTACCGGCGTGCCGCTACTGGCCGATTTGGCCGCCATGCGCAGCGTAGCCGACCGCATGGGCAAAAACCCCAAAAAAATAGAGCCTTTGGTGCCGGTGGATTTGGTGGTTGATCATTCCGTGATGGTTGATTTTTACGGCACCGAGGATGCATTGCGCAAAAACATGGAGCTGGAATTCGAGCGCAACCACGAACGCTACCAATTCATGAAATGGGGCATGCAAGCCTTCGACACTTTTGGCGTAGTGCCCCCAGGCATTGGCATTGTGCACCAGGTAAACCTGGAATACCTGTTCCGTGGTGTGCGTGCCGCAGAGCCCGCCACCAAGCGCAACACCCACACCGTGTACTACCCCGATACGCTGGTGGGCACCGACAGCCACACCACCATGATCAACGGCCTGGGCGTAGTAGGCTGGGGTGTGGGTGGCATAGAAGCCGAGGCCGCCATGCTTGGCCAGCCCGTGTACCTGCTAACGCCCGATGTAGTAGGCGTGGAGCTCACCGGCGTACTGCGTGAAGGTGTAACCGCCACCGATTTGGTGCTGACCATTACCGAACTGCTGCGCAGCCGCAAGGTAGTAGGCAAGTTTGTAGAGTTTTTTGGCCCTGGCGCAGGGGGGTTGTCGGTTACCGACCGTGCCACACTGGCCAATATGGCGCCCGAATATGGCGCCACCATGGGCTTTTTCCCGCCCGACGAAAAAACCGTGCAGTTTATGCGCGACACCGGCCGCGAAAACCACGAGGCCGACCTGTGCGAAGCCTACTTCAAGGCGCAAGGGCTGTTGGGCATGCCGATGTAGGCGCCATTGATTACTCCGAAACCGTGCAGCTTGATTTAAGCACGGTAGAGCCATCGCTGGCAGGCCCCAAGCGCCCACAAGACCGCATTGGCCTGAGCAACATGGCAAACAATTCCATGCGCTTTTTTCAGCACCCATTTCAGAAAACGGCTTTGGCAAACCTGCCACCGCACTTGGCCAACGCCACGCCACCGGCATGGAAGGCGTAGATTTAGGCCATGGCGATTTACTGATTGCTGCCATTAC
>JAAURO010000210.1 GCA_012032215.1 Limnobacter sp. | reverse complement strand
CTGGGGTTGAACAGGTGCTTGCCGCTATTTTAACTGCCCAATTGGTTGCCGGGAGGTGGGGGAGTTGATCAGAGGTTCCCTAGGTATTCTGAAGCATGTAAACGATTCGAGAGCTTGTCTGCCAATTCCAGGTTTTTACTCAGTGCCATAAACTGCTTGCAATTGGTGGCGGACTTTCCATTTGAGAAATAAATGGGCGGTTTTTTTTCCGTGATTTTCGCTTTGAGACTTGCTGGTTCTTCAGGAAGTGATGAATCCAGAACAACAATCTCGTTTGTGGCCAATGCCACCGAGCAGTAAAAAACAGCAAAAGTGATCAGAAACCGGAATGGCTTTTTGTTAAACCAGTGGGAGGTCATTTGAATGCCTCTTTTAACAGGGCGGCTTCTCTCAAACGTCTTGGTTTATATTTGTCTTTAAAATCTTCCAGAATCGAGATGGTTTTTACCCAGTCCTGAGCTGTTAGGGCTTCCCAGAATTGAGGAGTTTCTGTGCAAAGGTTTCCGTATTGAAATGCAACAGAAATCATAACTGTTTGGGCTTGCCAAGGTAATTCTTGAAATTTTAATGACTTTGATGTAATGGCTTGATTGTATTTCAGGGAAAAGGATGAAATGAAATGGGTTTTAAGTGCGTTGTCAATAAATGCACAATCAGTCGTAGATATAT
This sequence comes from Limnobacter sp., assembly GCA_012032215.1. Taxonomy (GTDB): domain Bacteria; phylum Pseudomonadota; class Gammaproteobacteria; order Burkholderiales; family Burkholderiaceae_B; genus Limnobacter. The sequence goes on along the minus strand of JAAURO010000210.1, from coordinate 3,622 downwards.
TGAGGGGGTTGTGTTTTATTTTCTCCAAGGCATTTAGACCTTTTAAACCAAGATAAGGTTTGAGTTTGTTAAGCAGTTCTACTTTTATTCCCAAGCGTGAAAGATCGTGAGTGTTTCTGGCACCCAAGTCAAAACCAGATGCAACAGTAACACCACTGTCGCTGCCTCTTGGATCAGGCACATACGCCTGGAGCATACAGGCACCTTCAAATTGCTTGATTATTGAGAAATTAACTTGATTGACTCGGCATTTTTCTCTCGACTCGGTCTGGGAAAAAAGACTGTGTTTTCGCAAAGTATGCAAAGACTGGAGCATCCCATTTCGCAAAATCGCGGTTTCTGGGTACGTAAGGCAAAGCCGGCCCGGCTTTGCCTCAGTCGGGCCTTAAAGTCCTGCATCTTCCTTCAAGGCTTGGGCCTTATCGGTTTTTCCCAGGTAAATTCTGGTTCTTCGCGACCAAAGTGGCCGTAAGCTGCTGTTTTGGCATAAATCGGGCGCAGCAAATCAAGCATTTGCACAATGCCTTTGGGGCGCAAGTCGAAGTGGCGGGCTATTAGTTCGGTAATGGCCTGATCGGAAATTTTGCCGGTACCAAAGGTGTTCACCATAATAGATGTGGGTTTGGCCACGCCAATGGCATAGGAAACCTGCACCTGGCAGCGTTCTGCCAGCCCGGCAGCCACTACGTTTTTAGCCACATAGCGGCCGGCGTAGGCAGCAGAGCGGTCTACCTTGGAGGGGTCTTTGCCGGAAAACGCACCACCGCCATGGGGGGCAGCACCGCCGTAGGTGTCTACAATAATTTTTCGGCCAGTCAGCCCACAGTCACCTTGCGGGCCGCCAATAACAAAGCGCCCGGTGGGGTTGACCAAAAAGTGAATGTCGCGCTTGATCAGATGGCTGGGCAGAACCGGCTTGATGATTTCTTCGATGACGGCTTCGCGCAGTTCTTTCAGTTCTATGTCGGGGGAATGCTGGGTAGAAAGCACCACCGTGTCGATGGAGTCGGGCTTGCCGTCTACGTAACGAATGGTGACTTGCGATTTGGCATCGGGGCGCAGCCAAGGCAGGCGCCCATCTTTGCGCAACTGGCTTTGGCGTTGCACCAGCTGGTGCGAAAGGCTAATTGCCATAGGCATGAGTTCGGGGGTTTCGCGCACGGCGTAACCAAACATGAGGCCCTGGTCGCCTGCGCCCTGGTCCAGGTTGTTGTCGTGGGCGTTGTTGACTCCTTGCGCAATATCGGGGCTTTGGCGGTCGAAACACACCATGACTGCGCAACCTTTGTAATCGATGCCGTAATCGGAGTTGTCGTAACCAATGCGCTTGATGGTGTCGCGGGCAACCTGAATGTAATCCACATGGGCATCTGAGGTGATTTCGCCGGCCAGTACCACTAAACCCGTATTTGTAAGGGTTTCAGCGGCTACCCGCGCAACGGGGTCTTGTTCCAGAATGGCATCCAGAATGGAGTCTGAAATTTGATCGGCGACTTTGTCGGGGTGGCCCTCAGACACGGATTCTGAGGTAAAAAGAAATTCGTTGGATACAACCTTGGACATAAAAAACGCTCCTGTAAGTAAAAGTTTCGGCGAGGCCGACTCTTACGCGGAGCGCGGCGACGCTTTAGCGGATTTTTTTCAGTTCGCCCCGCAAGTTGTCTGAATTAACTCAGCGAACACGCGCATTCTACTCCAGATTCCCCAAAAAGAATAGCGTTGCGAGAATGGTACGGTGTTCTTCCTATCCGAGCCTGCGCGCCGTTACAATTCGGGAATGGTTTTTTTCGTCTTTCGCTTGTTTTCCTGGTTGCCGCTTTGGTTCCTGCACCTGTTGGGGGTGCTGGTGGGGGGCTTGGTGTATGGGTTTTCGCCCAAAATGCGCCGTCAAATGCGTCAGCACTTTGATGCGCTTTACCCCGGGCAGCCTTTGGGCCGCAAACACATTCTTCGTGCCAGTGCGCTGCATAGCGGCATGATGCTCATGGAGTTGCCCTTCCTTTGGGGGAGAAGCCGCAGAAAAGGGGTGCTTGCTTGCTCTACTGTGGTGGATTGGCAGGTCATTGAACAGGCAGAACGGCAGGGTAAGGGTATTGTTTTTTTAACCCCGCACCTGGGGGTGCTTTGAGTGCACTGCGCAGATTTTTTCCAGCCACGCGCCTATTACTGTGCTGTATCGGCCGCACCGTCGCCCTGACGTGCAGCAAATCATGGAATCCAGCCGCCAGCGCAGCAATGTGGCCTTGGCGGCCACAACGTTTGCCGGGGTGCGCAAGCTTATCAGGGCGTTGCGTCAGGGGCAGGCAGTGGGTATGTTGCCCGATCAGGTACCCGCCGTGGGCGAGGGGGTTGCGTTGGACCTAGGCGGCCACCATGCCTACACCATGACGCTTCCTGCAGCCCTGCATGCCAGCACGGGTGCGCCGGTGGTGTTGGCTGTGGGGCTCCGAAAACCTTTTTGGGGTTTTGAACTGCGGCTGTTTGCCGGGCCTGCCGATTTAAGTCCGGACATTACTCAGGCTACGCGACAAATCAACGAGGCCATGGTCAAGCTGATTAAACAATATCCCAACCAATACTATTGGGCCTACGAGCGTTTTCGTCCCCCGCGTGGGGTGCAAACCTGGGAAGAGTTGTTTGAGAAAGAACCGCTAAAGCCCGCTGCTCCGCAAGGCGGTTGTCGATCTGCGCCCGAAAGCTTCCAAGGCGAGTCATCTGAATGAGCTTCATTTTTATTCGTCTGTGGTTTGCTTTTGCGCGTTTGCCGTTTTGGTTGTACAGGCTTTTGGCAGTGTTTTTGTGTGTTTGTTTAACTGGGGTTGTGCTGGTTTTCGGGGCCGAGCGCAGGCATGTAGCCTGGGTGAATCTGAAGCTGTGCTTCCCCGGGACAAGCAACACCCGGCGGGTTGTTTGGTGCGTGCAGCACGTGTATTGCTACTTGCGTACTTTTTTAGACCGGGGTTGGTTGTGGCGTGGCAATCCGCAGGTGGTTACACGCCGCGTTCTGATTGAAAACCCGCAGCGCTTGGCGAAACTGGTGGGCAACAACCAGCCAACGCTTTTTCTGGTGCCACATTTTTTGGGTCTGGATGCTGCGTGGTCGCGCTTGTGCCTGGAAACAGACATGGTAACCATGTATTCCAACCAGAAAAATCCGGCGCTGAATGCTGCCATTCTGGCGGGCAGATCGGCTTACGGACAACCTTTGCTGCTGCCCAGGCAAGCGGGTGTGCGGCCCTTGTTGGCTGCCATGAAACAGGGCAGGCCGTTGTATTATTTGCCTGACATGGACTTTGGCCCCAAGGAATCGCTGTTTGTGCCGTTTTTTGGCGTGCAGGCCGCCACGGTGCCTGCTGTGTCCCGGCTGGCGCGCTTGTTGGGCGCGCAGGTGGTGCTGGTTACCACGCGGTTTTATCGGGGCCGTTACCTGGTGCATATCCACGAACCGCTGGCTTCTTTTCCGTTGCCAACCGATGCCGAGTCTACCCGTGTGGTAAACCGCCTTGTGGAAACACTGGTGCTGCAAAATCCTGCCCAATATTTGTGGACACACAAGCGTTTAAACCCGTCCGGCGGTGAACCGCCCGTGTATTGAGCGCCACGGCGCAAAAGTAAGCGATAA
>JAAURO010000209.1 GCA_012032215.1 Limnobacter sp. | reverse complement strand
GATTCCAGGGGAATCCAGTTCAGGTGCGGTTTCCGCCTCGGATTATTATTCCGGCAAGCAACAGGCTGTGGCGCAAAATGCCCAAGCCACAACGCCCGAAAAATCCGTGCTGGTGCCTACCGAAGACATTCAAATCAAGCGTGTGGGAAACACCCGCTCTTTGCTGGTTAAGCGATCGCCTGAAGAACTGTGGCCCAAGCTGCGCGAATTCTGGAAAAAAACCGGCTTTAACCTGCCAGTGGACAACCAGAAAATTGGCTTGATGGAAACCGACTGGGCAGAAAACCGCGGGGCTATTCCCATGGACCCTGTTCGTCAGGTAATCGGCAAAATGTTCGACAACGTGTATTCCAGCAACCAGCGCGACAAATACCGCACCCGCGTGGAACCCTTGCCCAACGGCGGTTCGGAAATTTTTATTACCCACCGTGGCATGGAAGAAAACTTCACCGACAAGGCGCAGGTGAATTTGGAGTGGATGAGCCGTCCCTCTGACCCCGAACTGGAAGTGGAAATGCTCAACCGCCTGTTTGCCAAGTTAACGGGTGAAGAGCGTGCTACCAAAGATGGCCCCCAGGCTGGACAAGACCTTATTACGCTGGATCAGGCCCAGGCTGGCAGCACGATTACCATTCGCGAAGACTTTCCCCTGGCTTGGCGCAGGGTGGGTTTTGGCCTGGATCGCGCTGGTTTCATTGTTGAAGACCGCGACCGTGCCAACGGCATTTACTACGTGAAGTACTCGCCCGATTCTGCCCTTAAAAAAGACAAAGGCGGTTTTTTTGGTAAATTGTTCTCCAGCAAAGACGACAACCTGGACGTAGGCCAAAGTTTTCAGGTGAGAGTGTCTAGCCCAGACAACACGCGCTCTAGCGTGCAGTTTTTGTCTGGTAAAGGCGATGTCTTGTCTGAAAAAGCAGCGGCCGAGGCAGCAAACCTGCTCATGGCCAAGTTGCAATAAGGCTGCGCGCGCTCGTGCGTTTTGCCAGCCTGGGTAGTGGCAGCGAGGGCAATGCCTGGCTGTTTCAGTCTTCGTTGCTTGCCCCGCAAGCACCAAGCCAGCCGGCTGCACCTCTGTCTGCCATTATGGTTGACTGTGGTTTGCAACCAAAGAGGCTGTAAGCCGCCTGGCGCGTTTGGGCTTGTTGCCCGCCTCGATTGGTGGAATCGTGGTTACCCACGAGCACGATGATCACTTGGGCGGCGTGTTCAAATTCAGCAGACGCTTTGGCACGCCGGTGTATTTAACGCACGGTACCTGGCGTGCAGCACTGCGTAGCCAACTCACCAAACCCGATTACCTGCAAACTGGCCGCGTGCACCTTGTGGAAACCGACCAGCCTTTTGAGCTGGCAGGCTTGCAATTGCATCCTTTTCCTGTGCCGCACGATGCCGCCGAACCCGTGCAATTGCTGTTAAGCGAAAGCCATTTTACCGTGGGCCTGCTTACCGATTGCGGCAGTTCTACGCCTTATCTGGTTTCCATGCTTCAGCAAGCGGATGCCCTGGTTCTGGAGTCGAATCACTGTCCTGAAAAGCTGATGCAATCGCCTTATCCTCCTTCCTTAAAGCGCCGCGTAGGTGGTAACTACGGCCATTTAAGCAACGACGTGGCTTGCAGCATATTAAAGGCCTTGGTGCCGGGCCGACTGAAACATGCGGTGGCGGCGCATCTGAGCCAAAATACCAATTGCCCCGAACTTGTAGCACGTTTGTGGGGCGAAGTGCTGCACCCACAAGGCGTAACGTTTGACATTGCCTGCCAATTGCAGGGCATTGATTGGCTAGACTTAAAAAATGCAGTGCAACAAGCGGGCAAAGCGGCTTGAGGTGTCAGCCCCTTTAGGGCAGAACACATTTTCCAGGGTTCAGAATGTTCTCTGGGTCCATTGCCGCTTTAATTGCCAGCAGCATGCCGTAGTTTTGCGGCGAGGCGGTGCTTTTCACAAACTCTGCTTTTAGCTGGCCTACACCATGTTCGGCAGACACGGTGCCTTGTGCAGCCAGCACTTCCCGATACACCAACGAATGTATGGCTTCCTGATTGGCGGCAAGGTAAGCGGTGGAATCCTGATCTTTGGGAGCGGCCAGGTGTAGTGCAGGTTGCCATCGCCAAGGTGGCCAAACAGCACAGGCTGAATGCCGGGAAACTGTTGCTGCAAATGGCTTTGCACCGCAGAATGAAATTCTGGAAGAGCAGACACTTTGCAGGCTATGTCGTGTTTAATGTTCAGCCCTTCGCGCGATTGGGCTTCTGATATGTTTTCGCGCAGTGCCCAGAATTGCTGGGCTTCCTGCAGGTTTCGGGCAATAAAAATATCCAGCACCTGCAATTCTTCGGCCGGGTTTTCCAGCAGATCTGCCAAGGTATTTTCCACCTGTGCTTGCAGGCTTTCCTGGGGGCACAGCGCGGTAAATTCCATCAGCACATGGTCGCATCCGGCATGGGTTTGTTCACCGGGGTGGGGAAGGTCAAATTGTCGCTTTACCACGGCCAGTGCATGGGCGTTCATCCACTCAAAACTACTTAACTCGTTAAACAGCCTGCTTTGTGTGGCTTTTAGCAAGCCTACGGCGCTGCTTATACTGGGCAGGTTTACCCACGCAAGCACGCGGGCTGTGGGTTGGGGAAAAATTTTCATGCAGGCTTTGGTAATAATGCCCAGCGTGCCTTCCGAGCCAATCAGCAGGTGCCGCAAATCGTAACCGGTGTTGTTTTTGCGCAGGCCGCGCAAGTCACCGCACAGTTCGCCTTTGGCATTCACAAATTCAAGCCCCAGGCACAGCTCGCGGGTGTTGCCATAACGCAGCACGGCCACGCCGCCTGCATTGCTGGCTAAATTGCCGCCCAAGGTACAACTGCCTTCAGATGCCAGACTTAGCGGAAACAAATACCCGCGTGATTCTGCGGCTTGCTGTATTTCCTGCAGGGTGTAGCCTGCGCTGGCAGTGAGCGTAAGGTTGGCTTCGTCTATTTGAATGGGGTCGCGCAGCGCGGTGGTTTGTAGCACCACATGCGGACGTTGCTGGTACAAACTGAGGGCGGGCACGGCGCCACCTACCAGGCCTGTGTTGCCACCCTGGGTGGTCAGTGGTATCTGGTGGTGTGCGCACCACTGCACTAGTTTGCACAGCATTTGCACACTGTGAGGCCGCACCACGGCAAGCGCTTGCGTGTGATAGCGTTTGCGCCAGTCGGTGCAGGCGAGTGCTATAAAGGCCGGGTCTGTGTGCAGCTCGTTTGTTGCCAGAAAGCGGGCTAACTCTGCGCTGGCAGGATGGTGCGGCAAGGGAAGGGGGGGGGCGATTCCGAAGCAACATACCCCTTCTTGGGTGCACACTCTTTTTGTTGCTTGTGTTTGAAGGTTTGGGCATACGCACAAACTGCCGCAAACAGCAGCATGGAAAGCGCTATTTCCACACCTGCCAGAACATTTGAAAGTACATTGGGGTCGGAGTAAACCCGCGTTGCACCTTCTGCCACATACAGCCAGATTAAAAGCGACAGCACCTGGAAAGTACGCAGCCTTTGTTTCAGCACACCCGGCATGACCAGCAGCAGTGGCAACACTTTGAGCACGAGCCACGAGCCGCCGGGCCGAATGGGCGCTGCAAACAGTTCCCACACCACACACAGGGCAATCAGGCCCAACAGGCAGGCGCAGGCCACGCGGTGGAAAAAGGTGCGGTGGCGCTCCAGGGCGTGTGTGGAAGAATGGGTCATGGGCCTTGTGAAGAGTAGGGGATGAATTATTCTGCTTTGTGCAAGGCCAGTGCGGTTTTTGCAAGCCGCCCACCTTGGGCGCGTGCCAGGGTGGTTTCGTGGCTGCTTAGTGCGTGGTTGCCTTTTTCGCCCGCCCAGTGCGACACACCATAAGGCGTGCCACCAGAGTGCGTTTCGCTCAGGGCTGTTTCTGAATAGGGCAGCCCCACCCAAATCATGCCGTGGTGCATCAGGGGGAGTGCCATGCTAAGCAAGGTGGTTTCTTGTCCGCCATGCAGGCTGCCCGTAGAGGTAAACACCGAAAAGGGTTTGCCAATTAACGCGCCATTCATCCACAGCGGGGCGGTTGTGTCCAGAAAGTATTTCATGGCGGCGGCCATGTTGCCAAAGCGCGTGGGCGAGCCCAAAGCCAGAGCGGCGCATTCTTGCAGGTCGGCGTGTTCGGCGTAAGGTGGGCCGGATTCCGGGATGTCTGGAGAAGTGGCCTCGCACTGGGCCGATATGGCAGGCACGGTGCGCAGGCGGGCACAAGCACCTGTTACGGAATCCACCCCTCCGGCAATTGCC